>CABXDP010000006.1 GCA_902511025.1 uncultured Gammaproteobacteria bacterium
GTCTTTTCCAACTGGAATTGTTAAACCAAGCTGAGGGCAAAGCTCCATACCAATTGATTCAACTGCTTCGAAAAGTTTTGCGTCTTCCCCGGGGTGGCCACTAGCACACATCCAGTTTGCTGATAGATTGATATGACTAATATCCTCAATAAATGCGCCCATTAAATTCGTTAATGCTTCTCCAACGCTCATCCTTGCAGCCGCGGCAGCATTGATCAGTGATATCGGGGTTTTCTCTCCAATAGACATTGCTTCACCTTGATATCCGAGATAGTCTGAAAGAGAAATAGCGCAGTCAGCTACGGGGACTTGCCATGGTCCAATCATTTGATCTCTTGCAATGAGTCCAGTAACAGACCGATCAGCAATTGTAATTAAGAAGTTTTTGCTGGCAATCGTCGGCAGATTAAGTAAACGGTTTACAGCATCCTCAAGCTCAATATTAATGGGATTAAAAGCATCTTCAATATTTGCTAGAGACTCAACATCTTTATGAGTCTTAGGGGATGATCCAAATAAAAGTGACATTTCAAGATCAATCGGTTTGTTGTTAAAGTGAGAGTCTTCCAAAAGTAAATACCTATCCTCAGTTGCGATTCCTAAAACAGCATAGGGCGCCCTTTCTTTGATACAAATTTCATCAAAAAGAGCAATACTTTCATCTTTGATTGCAATGACATATCTCTCTTGTGACTCGTTGCACCATATCTCCAGTGGAGACATTTTTAACTCGTCATTTGGTATTGATCTTAATTGGAGCTTGGCACCTTTTTTTGAGTCATTGACCAGCTCAGGAATTCCATTTGATAGACCGCCCGCTCCAATATCATGTATGGATACAATTGGATTCTTATCTCCTAGATTAGTGCAAGTGTTAATGACTTCTTGAGATCGTCTCTGCATTTCGGGATTTGCTCTTTGAACTGAGGCAAAGTCAAGGTTTTCATTTTGATCGCCACTACCAATACTTGAAGCAGCTCCTCCGCCAAGACCAATAAGCATTGCAGGGCCGCCTAAAACGATTATTTTATCTCCATTGGAAATTAAGCCTTTTTCAACATGATTTTTTTTGATGTTTCCAATGCCACCGGCCAACATAATTGGTTTGTGATAGCCTCTCACATCACCATTTTTTGTTTCCTGCTCGTAAGTCCTAAAATAGCCACAAGTATTGGGTCTTCCAAACTCATTATTAAAAGAAGCAGCTCCAATAGGGCCATCAATCATAATTTCTAATGCAGAGGCGATTTGACTTGGCTTTCCATAATCTATCTCCCATGGTTGAATTGAGTTTGGAAGCTTTAGGTTTGAAACAGAAAAACCGCATAGACCCGTTTTTGGTTTTGAGCCTCTACCAGTGGCCCCCTCGTCTCTGATTTCTCCACCTGAGCCTGTAGCCGCACCAGGGTCTGGAGCAATTGCTGTAGGGTGATTATGGGTTTCAACCTTCATAAGGACGGCTTTTTCACCAACATAGCTCTGGTAAACGCCTTTTTCATTTGCTTCAAAGTAGTTTGAAGAATAACCATTCATGACTGCAGAATTATCGCTATAGACTGACAAAAGACCCTCTGGGTTTTGTTTGTAAGTATTTTTAATCATTTCAAAAAGAGAAATCGCTTGTTTTTCTGAATCTATAGTCCAGTCTGCATTAAATATTTTATGTCTGCAGTGCTCCGAGTTCGCTTGAGCAAACATCATGAGCTCAATGTCTCTTGGATTTCTCTCTATTGCAGTAAAGCTATCAAAAAGATAATTAATCTCACTTTGACTTAATGCAAGTCCAAATTCATTATTAGCCCTATTAATTGCAGATTTTCCGAGACCTAAGATGTCTATGGTAATGAATTCATTGGGCATCAATTCATTAAATAATAGCTCTGAATCACTCAAACTCTGAAGATGAGATTCAGTCATTTTATCCATGACTAACTCTAATAGAGTGACTAATTCATTTGCATTAAGTGTTCGATTTAAATGATAGTTGATTCCTCTCTCTACTCTTGAAATTACTGACAATCCGCAAAGCTTACAAATTTCTGACGCCTTCGACGACCAAGGCGATATAGTTCCAATTCGAGGAGCAACAGTAATTGTATGTTTGGAGTCTTTAAAATAAACTTCAGTTGAGTAATTTAAAAGTTTATGAAGTGTTTTTTTGTTAGACTGGCTTAAATCTTTATCTGTATCAATAAAGTGAATATATTCAGTACCAATTAGTTCTAGACCTGGGATTAGTCTCTTTATCCTCTCATTGAGAGTGTTGACTTTAAATTTTCTGAGTGCTTGAATCCCACAGTGAAAAGAAATCATAGGTCAGACAAGATCTCATCTGAAATATCAGCATTGTGATAAACGTCCTGTGCATCATCAAGATCCTCAAGTCTTTCTATAAGTTTCATAAATTTTTCAGCATCTTCCAAGTTAAGCTCAACTCTGTTAGCTGGCTCCATAGTAATCTCTGAATGATCTGGAGTTAACTCTTTGGCTAGAAGGGCATCTTTAACGGTAAAAAAATTCTCAGGTGAGGTAACTACATCAATTGAGTTGTCATCATTAATGACTATATCTTCAGCGCCAGATTCAATAGCTATTTCCATAATGGTATCTTCATCCCCAGATGCAAAGCTTATAAAGCCTTGCTTGGAAAACATGTATGAGACAGAGCCATCTGTACCAAGATTTCCTCCATGTTTAGAAAAGGCATGCCTGACATCAGATACAGTTCGATTTTTGTTGTCAGTTAGGCAATCGACCATTATGGCTGTTCCTCCAAGTCCATAACCCTCGTAGCGAATTTCCTCATAGTTCTCACCCTCAAGATCACCTGAGCCTCTTTTAACAGCGTTATCGATTGTATCTCTCTTCATGTTAGCGGCTAAAGCTTTGTCAATTACAGCCCTGAGAGATGGGTTATTTTCTATAACGCCACCACCCATCTTTGCAGCTACTACAATTTCTTTAATCAGTTTTGTAAAAACTTTTCCACGTTTAGCATCCTGAGCACCTTTCCTATGCTGGATATTGTGCCATTTACTATGTCCTGCCATTTTTTATCTATATCTCCAATAAAAAAAGTTATTTTGTAAAGTCAAGCAACCGTTGTATTGAATGTTTTGCTTTATCAATTACTTGGCTATCGATGAGAATTTCATTTTGACCATTCTGAAGAGTCTCAAGGCACTTTTCAAGACTATTCATAGCCATCCAATTGCAATGAGCACATGACTCGCAGTCTGCACCCTCACCCATAGTGGGCGCCTCAATTAATTTTTTATGAGGAGCAGCCTCTTTCATTTTGTGGAAAATGCCATTATCTGTTGCAACAATGAAAGTAGATTCTGGTCTTGAGGATACTGCATTAATGAGTTGCGTTGTAGAGCCAACGACATCGGCAAGAGCAATAACTTCTTTTGGTGATTCAGGGTGAACTAAAACGCCAGCTTCTGGATGAAGCTCCATAAGTCTTTTTAATCCTTCTGCTTTAAATTCCTCATGAACAATACAGGCTCCATCCCACATTAACATTTCTACTCCAGTCATAGACTGTACATAGTGTCCAAGGTGTTTGTCAGGCGCCCAAAGCACCTTCTTTCCTTCATTATGTAATTTTTGAACTACTTTCAGTGCGCTACCTGAAGTAACTACCCAGTCTGCCCTTGCTTTAACCTCAGCTGAAGTGTTTGCATAAACAACCACTACATGATCAGGGTTATGATCACAAAACTCAGAAAACTCTTGAATTGGACACGATAAATCAAGAGAGCATGTGGCCTTTTCATCTAGAACCAAAACTCTTTTCTCTGGAGATAAAATTTTGGCAGTCTCCCCCATAAATTTTACCCCTGCAACAATGATTGTTTCAGCATCACTGTTTTGACCAAATCTGGCCATTTCAAGTGAGTCAGAAACTATACCACCAGACTCTTCCGCTAGAGTTTGAAGGTCAGCACTCACATAATAGTGAGCCACTAGTGTGGCATTATTTTTATTTAATGCTTCTTTAATTGAGTCTTCAATAGATTGATCTATAACTATGTTTTGCATTACTGAGTTTTGTTTGGAAGGGTAACCTTAACATTTAATTCTTTGAGTTGAGCCTTTGATACCATTGAGGGTGCATCAGTCAGAAGGCATGCTGCAGTTTGAGTCTTGGGGAAGGCAATAACGTCTCTAATGGATTCTGTCTTACTCAGAGTCATGACTAGTCTATCAAGACCAAAAGCAATCCCACCATGAGGAGGACAACCATAATCAAGAGCATCTAGCAGGAAGCCAAATTTTTCTTTTGCTTCATCATCATCGATTCCTAAAAGGCTTAGGACCGTTTTTTGCATATCACTTTGGTGAATTCTAATTGATCCACCTCCAACCTCAGACCCGTTGATCACCAAATCATAAGCCCTTGAAAGTGATCCTTCAGGATTATTTTTTAAAGATTTTGAGTCAACACTCGGAGCAGTAAATGGATGGTGTATAGCGTTTAAAGAGCCATCATCTGAGACCTCAAACATAGGAAAATCCATTACCCAAACTGGCGCCCATTCTTTGTTAAATAAATTTAAATCCTGGCCCAGTTTCTCCCTAAGATTTCCCAGTGCTTCATTAACAACTTTAGATTTGTCTGCACCAAAAAATATAATATCTCCAGTTTTAGCTTCAGTTAAATCGATAACTTTTTGAGTAACATCATCACCTAAGAACTTAATGATCGGTGAAGCGGGACCATCTTCATTTAGTTTGATGTATGCAAGCCCCTTGGCACCATATATACTTACAAACTTTGTGTAATCATCAATTTGTTTGCGACTGATTGAGGCACCACCATCAACTCTAAGCGCTGCCACTCTTCCTTTATTATCATTCGCTGGTCCAGAAAAGACCTTGAATTCAACATCTTTCATAATTTCATTGACATCAACCATTTGAAGCGGAATTCTTAAATCAGGACGATCAACACCATACAGATTAATTGCATCAGCATATGAAATTGATGGAAATTTATTTGGAAGATCAACGTTTCCAACCTCAGAAAAAAGACCTCTAATCATTTCCTCCATGAGCGATGTAATTTCATCTTCATTCATGAATGATGTCTCAACATCTAGCTGCGTAAATTCTGGTTGTCTATCTGCCCTTAAATCTTCATCCCTAAAGCACTTCACAATTTGATAGTATCTTTCAAAGCCAGACATCATTAAGAGCTGTTTAAATAATTGAGGAGATTGTGGAAGTGCAAAAAAACTACCTTCATGTGTTCTTGATGGAACAAGATAATCTCTGGCGCCTTCAGGTGTTGCCTTAGTTAAAAAAGGAGTTTCTATGTCAAGGAAGTCATTCTTATCCATAAAGTCACGCATAAAGTGCGTCACTTTCGATCTAAGGCGAAGTCTTTTTTGCATCTCATCTCTTCTGAGATCCAAATAGCGATACTTAAGCCTTACTTCTTCTGAAGTTTCCATAGAATCCAGTTGAAATGGCATTGGCTTGGAGTTGTTTAAAATCTTAATCTGCTGAGCAAGAACTTCAATTTCACCGGTTGGAATTTTATTGTTGACCATCTCTAAGTCTCTTGCAAGAACCTTGCCAGTAACTTGGAGCACAAACTCATTTCTAATAGTTTCAGCAATTTTAAAGGTCTCTGCTGTCTCAGGATTAATGACTACTTGAGCAATTCCTTTTTTGTCTCGAACATCAAGAAAAATTACACCACCATGGTCACGTCTTCTATTAACCCACCCACAAAGTTTGACCTTATCATTAAGATTAGCCTTACCTAATTCTCCACAAAAATGTGTTCTCATTTCTTTTCCTTAATCTTTAAATTTTCAGGAGTTACTACTCCAGCTGAGATAACTAGTTTGAATGCTTCTTCAACCGTCATTTGAAGCTCATGAGCATCTTTCTTAGGCATCATTACAAAGAATCCTGAGGTAGGGTTAGGAGTTGTTGGAACAAATAGGTTGATTACCTCATCTTCAATGATGTTTTTGACTTCACCCTTATAATCTCCTGATTGAAAAGCAATCACCCAGATTCCTTTGCTTGGATACTGTATTAAAAAAGCTTTTCTGAAGCTGTCACTTGAGGTGTTTAGAACAGTAGTTGAGATTTTCTTTAAGGCATTATAAATATTTCTAAAGCCAGGAATTTTATTGAGTGCTCTTTCCCATAGATCCACAAGCTTTCTGCCTAATATATTGGTAACAAGTGCTCCAGTTATTAAAATAACTGAAATAACTAAAATAATTCCTGAGCCAGGAATCGTTGTGTCTAACTTTAAAAGGGATTCGGGAAGCAGTCTTGGAGGAATTATATTGTTTATAACCTCTAAGAAGAATTTAATAACCAGCACACTTAAGACTAATGGAATCCAAAAAAGGAGTCCAGATATAAAGTAATTTCTTAAGCGCTTCACTGTACTAAATAAGTAAGTCTAAAAAAAGGATTATTTTAACATAAGCTGGATTAGCAATTGTATTCTCAGAAGGTAAATCTGAATAGGTTATAAATTAGTTTCCTCTTCACGTAAAGTTAAGATTTCATACCCAGTTTCAGTTACTAAAATTGTATGTTCACATTGTGCTGAGAGAGATCTGTCTTTAGTAGTCACTGTCCAACCATCTACTCTTGATGTTATGACCTCGTATCCACCCAAGTTGATCATTGGCTCGATTGTAAAAGTCATACCGGGTTCCAAAATAGGACTTTGATTTATTCTACCGTCATCATAATGAATAACTTGTGGTAGCTCATGAAAGACTTCTCCAATTCCATGACCACAGTAATCTCTAACAACAGAGCAGTTTTTACTATGAGCATAATCTCCAATTACCTTTCCTATTTCACCGATATTAATACCAGGTTTTACCAAATCAATGCCCAGCATCATTGAGTCTCTAGCAACATTACAAATTTTCTGAGCTTTTATGCTAGGCTTACCAACAATAAACATTTTAGAAGTATCGCCATGGAATCCATCCTTGATCACAGTAACATCTATATTAATAATGTCACCTTTTTTTAGTTTTTTTTCACTTGGAATGCCATGGCAAACAACATTATTAACAGAGGTGCAAATCGACTTTGGAAAGCCATTGTAGTTAAGTGGAGCAGGAATAGAATCAAGATTATTAACTATAAAGTCGTGACAAATTTGATCAAGTTTGTCAGTAGTTACTCCAGTTTTAACATGGTCACCAATCATCTCTAACACGCTGGATGCAAGCTTTCCAGCAACGCGCATCTTATCAATTTGATCTGCTGACTTAATTGAGATTGACATTAGCAGTAGTCATCTAGATTGTTGAGCTCTTTTTTCGAGTGCCCTTATCCTATCTTGAAGAGGAGGGTGAGAGGACCATAGTTGTGAGCGATTTGACTTTGGTTTTTCACCTATACCAAATGCAGCTAATTGTTCAGGAAGAGCTTCAGGCTCTCTTTGTCCAAGTCTCTTAAGAGCATTAATCATATTTTGATGGCCAGCTAAATCTGCACCACCTGTATCAGCAATGTACTCTCTTTTTCTTGAAAAGTACATTACAATAACACTGGCTAAAATAGATAGAACAATCTGAGCAAAAATTGTTGTTACAAAATATCCGATACCATAGCCACGCTGATTTTTCAAAATTACTCTATCTACAATGTGACCGATGACTCTTGAAAAAAAAATAACAAAAGTATTAACTACGCCTTGAATAAGAGTTAGAGTCACCATATCCCCATTTGCAACATGACTCATTTCATGACCAACAACTGCTTCAATTTCACCTTGAGTCATATTGTCAAGCAATCCTTGAGAAACTGCAACAAGAGCGTTGTTCCTTGAAGCACCTGTAGCAAATGCATTCATTTGGCTTGATGGAAAAATGGCAACTTCAGGCATTTTTATTCCAACCACTTTAGATTGTTTTTGAACTGTCTCAATCAACCATTTTTCAATATTATTTGAAGGGCTTGTTATAACTTGTGCACCCGTCATTCTTTTCGCCATCCACTTGGAAATGACAAGTGAGATAAAAGCACCACCAAAACCAAAGACTCCAGAAAAAATAACTAATGCATTAATATTTAGATCACTGCCATTCTGCATTAAAAGACTATCGACTCCAAGAATCCTTAGAGTGATACTTAGAATCACCATTATTGCGATGTTAGTAAGTAAAAAGAGAAGTATTCTTTGCATTTATCTATTCCTTAAATTAATTAAAAATATTATATAAAGAACTTAATCTTTAATTATGAAATATTGATGAATTTTTTATGCAATAAATTAACTAATTATTTTCCAGGCCACATCATCCTTGATTCAGTTATAGTGCAAGCATTTTCTCCTGATGATGTAAGAATTGTTTGATACGAACTATCTTTTGGTGTAAGAATAATATAAATTCCCTCCGCAAAAGTTGAAGACTGAAGATTTTTATCATTATTAACTTTTATTTCAGCAATGGCAGAGCAAGATTGATTATTAATTGCTGTAATCATAATAGATGACAGGTAGCACTGATCACCATCAGGAGTTAAAGTTGCAGAAAAAGAAGAGCTCCCATTATTATACTTTTGTGAGGATATATGAAGTGAGGGAAGAATTGATGGATTATCCGGATGTGCAAATGTGATATTTAAACCATTTAGATCATATGATGATTCTATTTGTCCTAAATAATTAAGACAAGTATTATTTATTCCCCTAAGTTCGGCTTCTAAAAACAATGAGGAAGCAAAAGCATTAGAAGATAAAAGTAGAAAAAATAGAAAGAATTTTTTTTTCAAACCATCACCCATTTACTAAGTACTTTAGAGTTCTTAATATACACTTAAAGTTATATTTAATTAATAATTCTGAAAATTATAAGAATTTTGTAATTTGCTTGGTTATGTAAATTAAAGTACTTTATAATAAAATTTCAAATATTTTTTGGAGTTTAAATAATGAAGTTAAGATTTTTATTTATTGCCGCTTTAGCTTTGCTTGTAAGTGGCTGTATGGACACAATTATGGCAGTTCCTGCTGCTGCAGTTAATGGAGTTGGAACTGTAGTTGGTGGTATTTGGGGAGCAGTAACAAGTATTTTTTAATTCCTCTTTCTAACTTTTAATATCCCATAAATTAATTTTATGGGATTTTTTTGTTTTTAATAAATCATATCGTAATCAATTTTTTTATTTTGAGCTAACTCAAGTGCCTCCTTTTTACTTGAGGCTTGAACTGAAAATGACACTTTATATCCTTTACTGATTAGGTTTGCTGATGTCCATTCATTGCCCTTAAAGGCTGGTAATAGAAGTATAACTATTTCGATAATCACAATAATAATTTGAAGATCATTTGCATTCGAAAAATTAAAAAAACCTAATTCTCCATAGATTTCATAATCAATACTGGCTAGAATAAGAATAGTAAGGATGTAGGCGATAAAAATCTTCCAAAGGCCCCGAAATAAAAACCATAATGGTAGGAATGGAAGAAAAGTCACAAAGGGAATTGCAAGCCATGCAAAGCCAGTTTTAACGGCTTGAACTTCCTTAGTTGGATGACTCAAAACTTTATAGGTATTCATTAAAATTTGTGATTATTTTTCTTGATAGAGTATACCAAAAAATTCTAGAAATGGAGTGGGGCGAGAAACGGGGCTCGAACCCGCGACAACCGGAATCACAATCCGGGGCTCTACCAACTGAGCTATTCCCGCCATAATTAAAAGTGGCGCGCCCAATACGATTCGAACGTATGACCTACGGCTTAGAAGGCCGTTGCTCTATCCAGCTGAGCTATGGGCGCGATAACTTTGCTTTAATAAAGTATAGGCTTGCACTTTAAAATTAAATTTTGGTCGGAGTGGAGGGATTTGAACCCCCGACCACCTGGTCCCAAACCAGATACGCTACCAGACTGCGCTACACTCCGAAGGTGAGTAATTATACTGTCATACCCTTCTTAGTCAATGCTTAATTAAATCAAATTTGAGTTAAATATTTGCGGTAATTTGGCTTAAGTTTTGAAATAGTTATTATGAAGTTCTGTTTCTTCTTTATTCGCAAAAATTACCTTGATTTTTTCCTTATTTGATTTATTTTTCCTAATCATTGAGGAGCTAGCAATCTGAGGTTCGTTATTTAGATCTTCTTGAAAAAGAGTTGATTGACCTCCAGTCATCGCCAAATAAACCTGTGCAAGAATTTGAGCATCTAAAAGTGCTCCATGTCTTGTTCTCGCACTTGTGTCTACTCCAAATCTCCTGCAAAGAGCATCTAAGTTATGCATTGTACCTGGCCTTTGCTCTTTTGATAATTCAAGAGTGTCGATTACAGGACATAAATCTTCAATTTTAGTTTTATTACCATTTAACTTAAGTTCGTGATTAAGAAATCCCAAATCAAATGGAGCATTATGAATAATGAGAGTAGATCCCTCAATAAACGAGATAAGATCATCTGATATTTGATTGAATTGAGGTTTATTAATTAAAAACTTATCTGTTATTCCATGAACTTTTACTGAATCTCCAACTGTGCGATTAGGTTGAACATATTTGTGAAATTCAGTATTTGTGATTTCTCTATTATCAATTTGAACAGCACCAACTTCGATAACACGATGTCCCTCTTTTGGATCGATACCTGTCGTCTCAGTATCAAGCACAATAAGTCTTTCCATTGTTTGAGTAATAAAGTAAAATAACTTATTTTAGCATTCACCTCAAAAGGTATATCAATATTATGGCAAGAGTTACAGTTGAAGATTGTTTAGATAAGGTACAAAATAGATTTGAATTAGTTCTAGTTGCAGCAAAGCGCGCGCACCAATTAAATTCTGGGGGTTTCAGGTCAACTTTAGATGTTGCTAAAGATAAACCAACTGTTTTAGCCTTAAGAGAGATTGAGGCGGGATTAATTGATGCTTCAATACTAACTGAAGAGTACGCAATGGAAGAAGAGCTAAACGCTCAAGAAAAATTGGCAGACGAGGCTAAGATGAGCGAGGTTACTGAGGAGTTGTCTCAAGCAACTCTTGATTCAGAGGTTGAGTCGGACGCTCTAGAAGTCAAGGAAGAAGAACAATAAATTTAATCCTTTGCGTTCAAATAAATGGCGCTATTGCGTCATTTTTTTTTGCTCAAACAAAAACATTTTTAATTTAACTGTGTATTGAGTTTGGTAACATGGATTTTTTATGAGTTGATGAATCGGAGTTTTTGATGAAGTATCCAATCATGCAAAGCAATAGAGAGCCTTTAATTAATGCTGAACAGTATCATTCAATGTATCAATACT
Organism: uncultured Gammaproteobacteria bacterium; assembly: GCA_902511025.1. Taxonomy (GTDB): domain Bacteria; phylum Pseudomonadota; class Gammaproteobacteria; order PS1; family Pseudothioglobaceae; genus Pseudothioglobus. The sequence goes on from CABXDP010000006.1 coordinate 11,281, forward strand.
CAATTGAGAATCCTGATGATTTTTGGGCTGAGCAGGCTGAAAAATTTATAAGTTGGAATAGTCAGTGGGATAGAGTTTCAAATGTAGATTTTTCTGAGGGAAAAATTGCTTGGTTTGAAGGCGCAACTCTCAACGTTTCCTATAACTGCCTTGATCGCCACCTTCCAGAGCGCGCTACCCAAGTTGCCATTATTTGGGAGGGTGATGATCCTGATTCTACCCAGTCTTTTACATATCAAGAGCTCTATGAGATGGTCTGTAAATTTGCAAATGGAATGAAAACCTTAGGCGTTGAGAAAGGGGATAGAATTTGTCTATATATGCCCATGATTGTAGAAGCAACTGTTGCGATGTTGGCCTGTGCAAGACTGGGTGCAATCCACTCAGTAGTATTTGGCGGCTTTTCACCAGATGCACTAAGGGATAGAATCTTGGATAGTGAGTGTAAGTTGGTTATCACAGCTGATGAAGGCGTTCGCGGTGGGAAATCTATCCCCTTGAAAGCTAATGTTGATATTGCAGTCAAAGAGTGTGAGTGTGTAGAAAATATTGTCGTGGTTAAAAGAACTGGAAATGAAATTAGCTGGTCTGAAAGAGATGTTTGGTACCATGATTTAGTTGAAGATGCACCAGCAACTTGTCCATGTGAGATGTTTGATGCTGAGATGCCTCTATTTATTCTCTATACTTCAGGGTCAACTGGCAAACCGAAGGGCGTTCTCCATACTTCAGGTGGTTACCTGTTGTATGCTGCAATGACGCACAAATATACCTTTGACTATCAAGAAGGCGATATTTATTGGTGTACTGCAGATGTGGGCTGGGTTACTGGGCACTCCTATATAGTGTATGGACCCCTAGCTAATGGAGCAACCTCTCTCATGTTTGAGGGGGTTCCGAATTATCCCGATGCTTCAAGATTTTGGCAGGTAGTGGATAAACATCAGGTCAATATTTTTTATACCGCGCCAACTGCGATTAGGGCATTGATGGGCGCTGGAAATGAACTTGTTAAGCAAACATCCAGGTCTAGTTTGAAGATATTAGGGACGGTTGGAGAGCCTATTAATCCTGAAGCCTGGGAGTGGTATTACAGCGTTGTTGGTGAGGAGAGGTGTCCAGTAGTTGATACCTGGTGGCAAACGGAAACAGGAGGCCACATGATAACTCCAATGCCTTTTGCAACTGAATTAAAACCAGGATCTGCAACGCAGCCTTTTTTTGGTGTTGAGCCGCAAGTTTTAACTGAGAGTGGTGAGGTGCTTGAAGGTGAGGCTTCTGGTGTTCTGGTGCTCGCTCGCTCATGGCCTGGCCAAATGAGAACTCTATATAACAATCATGAGCGCTTTATGGAGGCATACTTTTCAACATTCCAGGGTAAGTACTTTGCGGGTGATGGTGTAAAAAGAGATGCCGATGGTTATTATTGGATTACTGGAAGAGTCGATGATGTACTTAATATTTCTGGGCATCGCCTTGGAACTGCTGAAATAGAATCAGCGCTTGTCCTTCATAGCAATGTAAGCGAAGCTGCGGTGGTTGGAATGCCACATGAGATAAAGGGTCAAGGCATCTATGCCTATGTTTCTTTGATGAGTGGTGTTGAGGGTACTGAGGAGCTGAAAAGTGATCTAGTAATGCTTGTCAGAAAAGAAATTGGTCCAATTGCAACCGTTGATAAGATTCAATTTGCACAGGGCTTACCCAAAACGCGATCAGGCAAAATCATGAGACGAATTCTGAGAAAGATTGCCGAGGATGATTATGAAGACCTGGGTGATACATCGACATTAGCTGAGCCTGGCGTTGTAGATGATTTAATTTCCAATCGAGTTCAATAAAAGTATTTAACTAACTTTAAAAGCAATGAATGCGCTCCTATACTTTGTAGTACTTTTGGCGTGGGGTTCTTCCTGGTTCGCGATTAGTTTTCAACTTGGTGATGTTGCGCCACAAGTCTCAATAGTGTGGCGTTTCTTATTGGCATCACTGCTGCTTTTTGCTTGGTGTTATATTAGAGGGCTTAGGCTCAATTTTCCTTGGCGAGAGCATGCAAATTGGCTTTTGCTTGGTTTTTTTCTGTTTTGTATTAACTATATTTGTGCATACTTTGGAACCTTTTATTTAGCCACTGGCTTGATTTGTCTAATTTTTTCCACCCTGACCTTGTTTACCGTTTTCAATGGATTTGTTTTTTTCAAAAAACCAATAAGGCTTCCTATTTTGATAGGAGCTATTGTTGGTATTGGCGGGCTTTCGATCATTTTTTCGAATGAGATCAGCAGCACTCAGTGGTCGTTAGATTCAGAAGTAGCTAAGGGATTTATCTGGATGCTACTAGCAACTTTTTTCGCATCTATCGGAATGCTGCTTTCCGGTCAATTTCAAGCTCGACAAATACCCTTAGTCCAGAGTAATGCTTTTAGTATGCTCTATGGGTCCATAATTCTAGTTTTATACATCAGCGTTAGTGATGTGAGTTTCAGCTTTGATCCAAGCTTTAGTTATGTTGTGTCGTTGATTTATTTAGCTGTCGTTGCCTCAGTCATAGGTTTTGGGGTATACCTAAAGCTTGTTGGAAATATTGGTGCTGATAAGGCGTCCTATGTCAATATCTTTACACCTACAATCGCACTCCTTTTATCGACACTCTTTGAGAACTATCAGTGGAGCTGGATTGGCTTAATAGGCGTATTATTAATTATAGTGGGAAACATTATTGTCCTGTATGCAAAGCCGGTCAATTAGATTATTTGAATTCAGTGGAGTAAATGATGGATGTGAAAACTGCTTTATTAAAACGAAAATCTACAAGAGCTTTTCTAGATAAAGAGGTTTCAATTGATGTGATCAATGAAATTATTGATCAGTCTAAAACCGCTCCTTCGGGAGTGAATACTCAGCCATGGCAGGTTGCGGTATTAACTGGTAAAAGCAAAGATATTCTTTGCAATAAATTTGAGAAAGCTTTCAGAGATGGGCATAAAGGCGCGATGGATTATAAGTATTATCCCGTTGAATGGAAAAATGAATACAAAGAAAGAAGAAAGGAATGCGGCTTACTACTCTACTCAACCCTAGAGATTATGCGGGAGGACAAGGAAAGACAAATCAATCAATGGGCTCTAAATTATCAAGCATTTAATGCGCCAGTCATTCTTCTTTTTTTTATTGATAAGACTATGGAGAAAGGCTCATTTATGGATTATGGTATGTTTATTCAATCCATTATGCTCTCGGCTGTAGAGAATGGTCTCGCTACTTGTCCACAGGCAGCTCTAGGAGAGTATCCTGATATTATCCGTCAAGAGCTCCCAGAGTATAAAGACAAGCTTGTTCTATGCGGGTTAGCAATAGGTTACGAAGATAAAAAACACATCGTTAATTCCTATAGAACAACTAGAGAGAGTCTAGAGGGTTTTGTCAATTATTATTCTTGAGAAAAATATTTAAAGCTGCTCTTCGAGAAGCTCGATTTCAAATTGACTCAACTCAAGCTCAATTAAAGTGCTTTCTAATTGTTCTCTCAAAGAATTTATTTCCTTCTCATTCATTGAAACTATTGAGTCACCTTGAATTAACCTAGATTCTAATTCATCATGTTTTATTTGAATCAAATTGATTTCATCCTCAAGGACCGTTACTTTGCTGGACGAGATTAGAAGCTTTTTGCTAGTTTTCTTGAGCTCATCAAGTGTATTGATTAGTTGGGTATCAAGCTCATCAAGCTGAAGTTTGAGGCTCGTAATATCAGTTTTGTATTGTGTAATCTCATCTGAATTATCTAGGTTAATGATGACAGGCTCTGGAGGCTCAGCGTTGTATTGAGAGTAGGAGTAACCAATGAAGAAAACAAGGACAACCGAAATTAAATAGAAGGCGATTTTTTGATTCATTTCAATTTTATTATCACGATTCCTTAATCCATTTAGCTGCATCTTTTGCGAAGTAAGTCAGTATAGCGTCTGCCCCAGCCCTCTTAAAGCATAAGAGAGTTTCAAGTACGGTAGACTTTTCATCAATCCAGTTATTTTGGCTAGCAGCTTTTAGCATAGCATATTCCCCACTAACGTGATACGCAAAAGTTGGCACACCAAAAACTTGTTTAACATTGGAAACAATATCAAGATAGGGCAATCCAGGCTTAATCATAACCATATCTGCACCCTCATTTATATCTAGCTCCACTTCCCACATCGCTTCATTTGAGTTCCCCGGATCCATTTGATAGGTTTTTTTGTCAGATTTACCAAGATTACCCGAAGATCCAACTGCCTCCCTAAAGGGGCCATAGAATGAAGAGGCGTATTTTGCGGAGTAGGACAAGATGTTAGTGTGAATAAATCCAGACTCTTCTAGGGCATTTCTTATTGCGCCAATTCTTCCATCCATCATATCTGAGGGCGCAACAATGTCTGCCCCCGCTTCAGCATGAGAAATAGACTGCTTGATAAGGACATCCACTGTCTCATCATTCAAGACATATCCATCAGAGTCAATCAAACCATCTTGACCATGACTCGTAAAGGGGTCCAGTGCAACATCAGTAATCACCGCCAGATCAGGAAGGCTTCTTTTAAGGGCTCTAACTGCTCTTTGGACCAGGCCATCAGGATTGTAAGCCTCCTCAGCTTCCTCTGTTTTTTTATCAGAGCTAATAACAGGAAAGAGGGCTATGGCTTGAATTTTTAAATCCATAACTTCTTTTGCCTCAACTAGAAGTTGATCAATACTGACCCTCTCAATTCCTGGCATAGACTCAATTATTTCTCTTTTGTTTTCACCCTCAATTACAAATAAAGGGTAAATTAAATCACTAGCACTCAAAGAGTTTTCTCGCACCAAAGAGCGATTAAATTTTTGTTTTCTCAATCTTCTTGGTCGATGAGTTAAAATGGACATTTTGATTCCTAAAGTAACATTAACCAAATTATACAATAATGAAGCAATCATCCGACACACTTACAAGTTTATCAAGCGTTAACAAGGCATTTATAGAGCCATTCCCGAATTCAACAAAGGTATATGCGACAGGTTCAAGAGACGATATTTTAGTTCCAATGAGGCGAATAGAGCTCACTGATACGATTGGTGATCTCGCTGAAAAAAATGATCCAATTCATGTCTATGATACTTCAGGTCCATACACAGATCCTAATAAAAGAATTAGCTACAGAAAAGGGATTGATTCGATTCGAAGTAACTGGATTGAAGAGAGAGGAGATACAGAAATACTGGGTGGAGTTAGCTCAAAATTTTCAAATGAAAGATTAAATAATAAAGAGCTAGATGAGCTTAGGTTTGAGCATTTGAAAGCCCCAAAAAAGGCTAAAAAAGGGAAAAATGTGACTCAGATGCATTATGCAAAACAAGGCATCATTACCCCTGAAATGGAATATATTGCGATCAGAGAGAACTGTCTCTTGCAGGAGTATAAAGATCAAATTGGACAACACCAGGGCGAGAGTTTTGGCGCTGCAACGCCAAAAATTATAACACCAGAATTTGTCAGAGATGAGGTCGCTCGTGGTCGCGCAGTAATTCCAAACAACATTAACCATCCTGAAACGGAGCCGATGATTATTGGAAGGAATTTTCTGGTCAAGATTAATGGAAATATTGGTAATTCAGCTCTCGGATCTTCGATTGATGAAGAGGTCGGAAAAATGGTTTGGGGGGTTCGTTGGGGTGCTGATACAATCATGGACCTCTCTACTGGAAAAAATATTCATGAGACAAGGGAGTGGATTATTCGAAACTCTCCAGTTCCAGTCGGAACCGTTCCCATTTATCAGGCGCTTGAAAAGGTTAAAGGTGTTGCAGAAGATTTGACTTGGGAGGTCTTTAGAGACACTCTGATTGAGCAAGCTGAGCAGGGCGTTGATTACTTTACCATCCATGCCGGAGTCAGGCTTAAATATGTCCCACTAACTATGGATAGGGTTACGGGAATAGTTTCAAGAGGTGGCTCAATTATGGCCAAGTGGTGTCTTGCACACCATACGGAGAGCTTTCTCTATACCCATTTTGAAGATATTTGTGAGATTATGAAGGCATATGATGTGACCTTCTCACTTGGAGATGGTCTCAGACCAGGCTCAATTGCCGATGCTAATGATGCAGCCCAGTATGGAGAGCTCGAGACTCTGGGTGAGCTTACAAAAATAGCTTGGAAGCATGACGTTCAAACCTTTATTGAGGGCCCTGGACACGTACCAATGCACATGATTAAGGACAACATGGAAAAGCAGCTAGAAGAGTGCGGTGAAGCGCCTTTCTATACTTTAGGGCCTCTTACAACAGACATCGCTCCAGGATATGACCATATTACTTCAGCGATAGGTGCAGCTCAGATAGGTTGGTACGGCTGTGCAATGCTCTGTTACGTGACTCCTAAGGAACATCTCGGTTTGCCTAACCAGGACGATGTCAAAACTGGAATCATTACCTACAAGATTGCTGCTCACGCAGCTGACCTTGCAAAGGGACACCCAGGAGCACAGATTCGAGATAATGCACTTTCAAAGGCAAGGTTTGAGTTCAGATGGGAAGATCAATTCAATCTTGCACTGGACCCTGATACTGCAAGAAGCTTTCATGACGAAACGCTGCCAAAACAAGCAGCTAAAACGGCACACTTTTGTTCGATGTGCGGTCCTAAGTTCTGTTCTATGAAAATCTCTCAAGACATCAAAGGTCTTGATAGTGATGCCGTTGAAAAGATTCAAGAAATTCAAGTCGAGATGGACAAAAAGTCTGAAGAGTTTCTGAAAAATGATAGCGAGATTTATCTTAAAGAAGGCGCTTAGGCAAGACTCTAAGTTTTAATGAATGGCTCTAAAGCCATCATAGCTTTGTTGACTGCGCCTTGATTATTCTCAAAAGTTTTCCTTGCGTTAGAACCAAGCATACTCCTTCTTGGTTCATTCATTAGTAGTTCAGAGATTGTCTGCATAAGTTCATCTGCGTTAGCTACCTGAATGGATGCATCATTATCTAGGAGCTGCTTTGAAATCTCTTCAAAGTTATAGGTGCTTGGACCAAAAATAATTGGCTTTGTTAACGAGGCGGCTTCCAGCATATTTTGACTACCATTATCCGTCAGGCTTCCACCAATAAAGGCAATGTCACAGATGGAATAGTAAGTCATCATCTCTCCCATACTATCTCCAATCAGAATATCAGTATCCTCAGTGCATTGATCAATCTTTGACCTTCTTTGGACATTAAAGCCAGCATTCTTGGCAATTTTGAAGGCTTCATCAAATCTTTCAGGGTGTCTTGGAATAATTACAAGAAGAGTATTCAAGAGATCCTTAAACCTTAGATAGCTCTCAATAATTAATTGTTCTTCACCCACCCTCGTGCTTGCAAAAACTGTCACGGATCTTTCACCTACCATCTGCCTCAAAGTTTTGATTAAATTTGAATCAACTGAATCAGTGCTATCAAACTTTAAGCTGCCTATTGTAAGCAAGCTTTCTTTTTTTGCCCCAAGAGTGATGAATCGATCTGAAGAAAAGTTGTTTTGCGAACAAATAACAGTAAGCTTTCTAAGAGTCTCTCTGACAAGTTTTTTGGTAAATCTTTGATATTTATGGAACGATTTTTCTGATAAACGTGCGTTGATAAGGGCTACAGCTATATTTTTTTTATTGAGTATATGTATCAAGTTTGGCCATATCTCAGTCTCCATCAAAATACAAATTTCAGGTTTAATTTTGCCAAGAAAGGAATTAATTATTAGCTTTGCATCAAAAGGTAAAAAGTAGTGAACGACATTGTCTTTGTAATGATTTTTAACAGCTAAAGCGCCTGTCATTGTTGTCGTAGTAATGACTATTTTATAATTTTGATACTGACTAAGAATGGCATCAATTAAAGGTTTTGAGGCATTAAACTCTCCTACTGAGACGCTATGAATCCAGATCACTCTTCCGGATATTTTTTTGACGAATCCTAACTGATTTTTAAGCTTTAGCTTCCATGAGGGGTCATGAGAATCTTTTAAAAGTATCTTTAAGAGTGCAAATGGAATACTGAGCCAAATGATCAAAGAGTATAGGAATCTATTCATTAAGTAATTTGATTAGATAATATTTTTGATTTCTCATATAGTTAAATCCTTCAATTATGTTCTAAAGGGCTTATGAAAGGCAAAAAAGGTATAATAGTTCGCTGATATTATAGCTTTATCGTATAACTTTCATCACATCTATTTTTCTTTGAATGTTTCGTTACTATGATCTTTTCTAAAACTATTTTTATTATTTTCAAAAATTATGAAATTTGTTGATTATGCGAGCGTTGTTGTTGAGGCTGGAAAAGGAGGGTCAGGGTGCCTCAGTTTTCGTCGGGAAAAATACATACCAGATGGGGGGCCAGACGGGGGAGATGGTGGAGACGGTGGAAGTGTATACTTCCGCGGTCAGGAAGGACTGAATACGCTTAGCGAGTTTCGATACAATCGATTGTACAGAGCCAAAAATGGTCAGCCTGGTATGGGAAGGGACAGAAGAGGTAAGTCTGCTGATGACCTCTACGTTGAGGTCCCTTTAGGTACTAAGATCATTGATCTGGCAACGGATGAGGTGATTGGAGAGATAACTCTTCATGAGCAAAGCTTACTGGTTGCCAAGGGCGGCTTTCATGGGCTAGGTAATGCCAGATTTAAATCATCGGTCAATCGTGCACCAAGACAAACTTCGCCCGGAACTCCAGGAGAGTCAAGAGAGGTTGCCTTAGAGTTAAATATTATGGCTGATGTGGGACTTCTGGGTATGCCTAATGCAGGCAAATCAAGCCTCATAAGGCAGATCTCAGGTGCTCGCCCCAAGGTTGCCGACTATCCATTTACAACCCTGCACCCAAGTCTCGGCGTTGTAAAGGCGGGAAGCAACCATTTTGTGATGGCAGATATTCCCGGTCTACTCGAAAAAGCAAGTGAAGGGGTAGGTCTTGGATTTGAATTCCTTAAACACCTTTCAAGAGCCAGAGCGCTTTTACACGTTGTTGATATTTTTCCTTCTGATGGCTCTGAACCTGCGAGTAATTATTTGACGATTGAGTCTGAGTTAAAGAAATTTGATGAAGAGTTATATAAAAAACCTAGGTATGTCGCTATCAATAAAATTGACTTAATTGAAGAGAGTAAAAGAGACAAAATCATCAAAGATTTTCTTAAAAAGGTCAAATATAAAGGAAATGCGTTTAACATATCTGCTTTAAATGGAATGGGCTGTAAGTCCTTGATTTTTGGCTTGTATGACTTAATAGAGCAAAAAAATGAAAAATAAGTGTTGGGTTGTAAAAATTGGGTCAGCCCTCTTAACAAATAACGGTAAAGGAATTGACAAGGGCTTAATATCCCAGTGGGTGGAGCAGATTGTTGAGTTGCAATCTCATGGAATTGATGTCGTTCTGGTTTCAAGTGGATCAATTGTAGAGGGTATGAAGCGTTTGGGATGGAAAGAAAAGCCTAGCGATATTCATAAACTTCAAGCTGCTGCTGCTGTTGGTCAAATGGGATTGGTACAGGCCTATGAATATTTATTTGCAAAGCATGAAGTGCAAACTGCACAGATACTTTTGACTCGTGATAATTTATTGAATTCAAAGCATTTTGAGAATATTTCAGCCACCCTTGGCAACTTACTGGAGTTCGGAATAGTTCCGGTCATTAATGAAAATGATACAGTTGCTACTGAGGAGATTAAGTTTGGAGATAATGATACCTTGGCAGCCTTAGTCGCTAATTTCTTAAGCGCTGAAAAACTCATCATTTTGACAGATCAGCATGGCGTTTTTGATGATGATCCTAGAAAAAATAACGATGCTAAATTAATAAATAAAATTCATTTTAATGATGAGAATCTAGAGAAAGTTGCAGGAAAAACAGGCGGAGTATTAGGTTCAGGTGGAATGCACTCAAAGGTGATGGCAGCAAAACAAGCTGCAGAGTCTAAAACCATCTCAAATATTGCTTGGGGCAGAGAAAAAGATGTTTTAACCAGAATTTATCAAGGCGAATATATAGGAACATTAATTCATTGTTAGCATATATTGGCTTAGGCTCAAATCTTCAGAACCCAAGGTTACAAATTGAAAATGCCCTCAGATCTCTAAGGGATTCTGATGGGATAGAGTTATTAATGGTATCCAGTTTATATGAATCAAAACCGCTTCTTGATATGCCTGGTCCTAACTATGTCAATGCAGTTTGTAAAATAAATACCAACCTAAATGCTATAGATTTGTTAGAAATTTGTCAGTTTATTGAGAACAATCAGAAAAGAGTTAGGAAGGTAAAATGGGGTTCAAGAACAATTGATTTAGATATACTGCTCTATGAGCAACAAATTATTTCGAGTGATAGATTATCTATCCCTCACCCTGAAATGATCGATAGAGCCTTTGTTATGGTTCCTTTGCATGAAATAGACAAAGAAATAAATGTACCCCTTTTAGGACCGGTTAAAAAATTAATAGACAGAATTAACAAACTTGATGTAAAAAAAATATGAAGCATTCGGAGTTAAGTTTATTTAAAGAACAGGGCCAAAAAATTACCTGCCTGACAGCCTATGACGCATCAATGGCTAAAATCCTTGACCAGTCAGGGGTTGATGCGATATTAATTGGCGACTCTCTTGGAATGGTTATCCAAGGAGGAGAGAATACGAGATCAGTTTCAATCAATGACATGATCTATCACACCTCTATAGTTTCTGATTCTAGTAGCAATGCGCTCGTAATTGCTGACATGCCTTTTGCAAGCTATGATAGCTCTGATGATGCTCTTGAAAATGCGAAATCATTGATAGATGCTGGAGCAAGAATGGTTAAGATTGAAGGCGGAAGTGAGCACTCAGATGTGATTAAAACTTTAATCTCAAACAACATTAATATTTGTGGTCATTTAGGCCTTCAGCCTCAGCTAGTGATCAAATCGGATGATTACAGGATTCAAGGCAGAGATGAAAGTTCTGCCCAGACAATTTTTGATAATGCACTACTCCTAGAGTCTTTAGGAGTGAGTGTCTTGGTGCTCGAATGTATTCCGAGTGATTTAGCAAAAACTATCAGTGAAAATTTGACCATACCAACTATCGGTATCGGGGCTGGAGTTAATTGCGACGGGCAGGTACTAGTCAGTTACGATATGTTAGGAATTACTACTGGCAAGCAGCCAAGGTTTGTAAGGAATTTCTTAAGCAATCAAATCACCATTTCTGATGCAGTAGAGTCATTTGTTGCGGAGGTTAAAGAAGGGACTTTTCCTTCTGAAAGTGAGAGTTATTGATGCACACCTATAAAACGCAGAAAGACCTTGAGCTCTATTTAGATAGCATGCGAGAGAACGGCAAAAATATTGCTCTGGTTCCAACCATGGGCGGTCTTCATGATGGGCATCTTTCTTTAGTCGATAAAGCCAAAAGCCTTGCTGAGATAGTTATTGTTAGCATCTTTGTCAATCCCACGCAGTTTGCAAGAGGTGAGGACTTTGATGATTATCCAAATACCTTTGAATCAGACAAGTTGCTATTACAGTCAAAAAATGTTGACGCATTATTTCTTCCTTCCAAAGAGGAAATATACCCGCACGGAACATTATCTGACTACAAGGTTGGGGCTATTGGCCAGATACTCTGTGGTGCTTTTCGGCCTAGTCATTTTGATGGCGTTGCACAAGTAGTTAAACGGTTTTTTGAAATTGTTAAGCCTAACTATGCCGTCTTTGGTGAGAAAGACTTTCAGCAGCTACTCATCATTCAATCATTAGTTAAGAATCTCAATTTAAATTTAAAAATTGAATCCATGCCGACTCAAAGGGAGAAAGATGGATTGGCAATGAGTACCAGAAATCAATATTTGAGTGATTTAGATCGTGAGCGGGCACCCCATTTTTATAGAGTCTTATGTGATGTCAGGGATTCAATATTGATTGAAAATTCACTAACTGATGCTAAAAAAGATGCAATCAAAAGACTCAGTCAAAACTTTGAAGTTGAATATTTAGAAGTTTTAGATGCAAATAACCTTACACAAATCGAGACTAAAACCAAAGAAATTATTATAATATCTGCAATAAGGTTTGGTGGAACTCGCCTGATTGATAATGTAGTATTTAGGAGAATGAATGTTTAGTATTACCGAAGAAGCGGAAATTTATGTTGCAGATCTTTTTGAGCAGCAGGACGAAAAAGACCTTGGTCTGAAGGTAGATGTCGAAAAACCTGGGACTCCAGTTGCAACAGTAACATTTAACTTTTGCATTAAAAGTGATCTCCCTGAAACCTACCAAGAGTTCCCCTTTGTTGGTTTCAGTGCTTTTATTGATGAGTCCAATAATCACTATCTTAGTGACTCGCATGTCGCTTTGAAGGTTGATGGGACCAATAAAAAATTAACGATTACAGCTCCCAATGCCAAGGGTGAAGCGCCTAAGGATGATGCGCCCCTAGAAGAAAAAGTACTTTTCACAATCGTCACTGAAGTTAATCCTAGCCTTGCCTCTCATGGAGGATTTGTTGATCTTGTTGAAATTACTAAAAAGAAAGAAGTTGTTCTCAACTTTGGTGGGGGATGCCAAGGCTGCAGTTCGGTTAATATGACTCTTAAAGATGGTGTTGAAAAGCAACTCAAAGGCTTATATCCAGAAATTTCTGCTGTTCTTGATGCAACGGATCATTCTTATAAGGAAAACGCTTACATGTAGCTCTCTAGCATTCTACTGCTAGACTAATTTAAGGGGAAGAATGGAAAATATCAGGGTTTATTCTCATTCTGCATGCCTCTCAAAAGACAATGGTGAGGGCCATCCTGAGCGAAAAGAGCGTCTAGAATCTATTCTTGATTCAATTCGAAGAATTGATGATCTCTCTATTGAATTAAAAGAAGCTCCAAAAGCTCAGTACAAGGACATTAATTTAGTTCATCCACAGTCCTATCTTGATGAGATTTTTGAAATGATACCCAGTATAGGCCTTGTTGGTGTTGAAAAGGAGCCTTATGCAGACACACTTCTGTGTCCCGATTCGAAGGAGGCAATTCTAAGAGCTTGTGGCTCTGGAATAAGTGCTTCAAAAGATATAATGGATGGAAGCTTTAAGAGGATTTTTTGTGCGGTCAGGCCCCCAGGACATCACGCCGAGACCTCTAGAGTCAATGGCTTTTGTTTTTTAAACAATGCAGCCGTTGCAGCGCGTTATTTACAGTCGAGCTATGACATAAAAAAAATAGCAATCATTGACTTTGATGTGCACCACGGAAATGGTACCCAAGAGATTTTTTATGACGATAGTTCGGTGCTCTATGCTTCAATTCATCAACATCCATTATTCCCTGGAACAGGCTTAGAGTCTGAGACTGGAGTGGGAAACATCTTCAATGCTCCTATCGAGGCGGGCACTAGTAGTGAAGAATTTTTAAGAATCTTTAATGAAAAAATTCTAGTCAATGTTGAGAGTTTTGAGCCCGAAGTCATTATTATCTCAGCTGGCTTTGATGCCCACAAAAGAGACCCACTGGCTACAATTAATTTAAACTCTGAAGACTACTTTACAATGACTAACGACATTGTTGAAATTGCGAATCGCCACTCCAAAGGAAGGGTGATCTCTTTTTTGGAGGGAGGCTATGATCTTCAAGCTTTGTCAGAGTCTATTCAATCTCACTTCAAAGGGCTCAGCGCTTAATCAAGATGAATGAGTTTGATTTAATTCAAAGTTATTTCAATTGGGAGATAACTGACCCAAGTATTGAGTTAGGGGTTGGTGATGATGCAGCACTTTTCAATCTCAATCCAGGACATCAACTAGTTACTTCCACTGACACTCTTGTTGAAGGCATCCATTTCTTTAAAGACACTTCACCCAGTGACATTGCTTATAAATCTTTAGCAGTTAATTTAAGTGACATAGCTGCAATGGGAGCTATCGCAAAATGCTACACTCTTTCATTGACACTTCCTAAGCTTGACAAAAAGTGGTTAGAACAATTTTCATCTTCACTCAAAGAGTCTTCCAAATTGTTTCATGTCAATTTGATTGGCGGTGACACTACAAAAGGACCCTTAAACATTACAATCACAATGATGGGTTCAATAGAAATTGATAGCTCTATTAAAAGGTCAGGCGCAAGGGAGGGTGATGACATTTATGTAACGGGAGATCTTGGGTCTGCAGCTTTATGCCTCAAAAAAATTAAGGAAGGAGATAAGCCTTCTCAGATTGAGCTTAACAGCCTCAATAAACCGATTCCTCGATTAGAGTTGGGCTCAGCCCTAAGAAATCTAGCAAGCTCTTGTATTGATGTTTCTGATGGTCTTGAGCAGGATCTATCTCATATATTAAGAGCCTCAAATGTTGGCGCAATAATCGATACTAATAAGCTACCACTGGGTGCTTCAGTCAATAATTATGTGAAAGATACAAATGATTGGTCAATGCCACTGTGCGGTGGGGATGACTATGAACTTTGTTTTACAGCGGGCCAATCAATGAGAGACAAAATATCAGCACTCGCAGAGAGTTTAGAGACTAGAGTCACAAGGATTGGAACGATAAATAGCCAAAAGGAACTAGAAGTTATCGGATTTAGCGGAGTGAGATCATCTTATCAGCATTTCTGATAAGAGTAATTTTAAAAAATTAGATTTCTTTTCGCTCTTCTACAGTTTTGCAGTCAATGCACTGGTCTGCAGTTGGACGGGCTTCAAGGCGATTAAGCGCAATCTCAATCCCGCAAGTTTTACAGTAACCGTAATCCCCCATATCAATCAAGTGAAGCGTCTTATCAATCTTATTGATAAGTTTTCTCTCACGATCCCTTGTTCTGAGCTCGAGCGCGAACTCCTCTTCGATTGTCGCTCTGTCATTAATATCAGCAACCGGAGTCGAGTCTTCTTGGATATGGTTAATGGTTGATTCTGCCTCAGAAACTAACTGATCTCTCCAAACATTAAGCTTGTGTATAAAGTGCTTAAGTTGTCCGGCTGACATGAACTCCTCACCTTTTTTTGCGATGTAGGCAGGAATTTCATCAAAGTTTGGATCTATCATTAGTGTTAGTTTATTAAAAAAATGTAGTTTTTACCAAAAATTGCCTAAAATAGCAATGATTTTTGTCATTTAATCATACAATGAAATTTGAGAATAATATAAAGGAGCTAAATGAGTGCACTAATTAACTTAGCAGATAATAGCGCAGTTTATGATGTAGCTAAAGTCTCTGCACTCTCGATTGCTTCTCAGCTATCAAAGAGATTTCAAAATCAAATCTATCTCAAGAGAGAAGATGACCAGGTTATTCATTCTTTTAAGCTTCGTGGTGCCTATCAAAAGATGAGCTCAATGAGTGAAGAACAAAAAAGCAAAGGCGTTATTGCCTCCTCTGCTGGTAATCATGCTCAAGGCGTTGCCCTTGGTGCAAGTAAGCTTCATATCAAGGCAATCATTGTCATGCCAACAAGTACTCCAAAAATTAAGGTCCAAGCTGTTGAGCAGCTCGGGGCTGAGGTTATTTTGCATGGTGACGTTTATGATGATGCTTTTCATTACGCTAAAAAGTTAGTTTCAGAGCAAGACCTCTGTTTTATCAGTCCATACGATGATTTTGAGGTAATTGCAGGTCAAGCCACAGTTGCCAAAGAGATACTATCTCAACTTGAAGACATTGACTATGTGTTCGCTCCCGTTGGCGGTGGCGGTTTAATTTCTGGGATGGCAAGTTATATTAAGCATTATGCCCCCCATATCAAAGTTATTGGTGTTGAGCCAGAGGATTCACCGACCCTTTTTAAGGCATTAGAAGCTAACGAGAGGGTTGTATTGGATGACGTTGGAAGATTTGCTGACGGGGTTGCAGTGAAGCAAATTGGAGCGCTTCCTTTCGAGATTGCTAAGGAGTCTGTGGATGATGTTGTGCTGGTGAGTAATGATGAAATGTGTGCTGCGATCAAAGATATCTATGAAGATGTTCGTTCTGTCTCTGAGCCTGCAGGAGCTCTATCAACGGCAGGGGTCAAAAAATATATTTTAGAGCATGGTCTGCAAGGCAAAAATATTGTCTCAGTAGTGTCTGGTGCCAATGTCAACTTTGATAGGCTCAGATATATTGCAGAGCGCGCTGACCTAGGAGAACTTACCGAGGCCATTGTAGCTGTGACAATTCCTGAAGAGCCTGGAAGCTTTCTGAGGTTCTGTGAACTCTTAGACAACGCCTCAATTACTGAGTTTAATTATCGCTATGCTGCAAAGAAAGATGCGCATATTTTTGTTGGCATAAAGCTAACCCAAGGAGAAACTGAAAAGCAGGCACTTTTAACCAGACTCAGTCAATCTTTTGAGGTGATCGATATGAGTGATAATTCGATGGCCAAAACTCACATCAGATATATGGTTGGGGGTCATGCAAATGCAGAAAATGAAGTCATCTATCGCTTTGAGTTTCCTGAAAGGCCGGGAGCGCTTTTAAACTTTCTTAAAAAAGTAAAAACAAAATGGAATATTTCTCTGTTCCACTATAGAAACCATGGCGCCGATTTTGGAAGGGTATTGATTGGTCTTCAGGTGGACGATGTGTCAGATCTAGAGTCCAGGTTTGATGAAATTGGTTATTACTACCAAAACGAAACTGACAACAAAGCCTATCAGTACTTCCTTTAAAAAAATCACTCTAGACGAAATCGAAAGTGTTGCTCAATTAGAGCGCGAGAGTTCAAAAAACCCTTGGTCAAAAAAACAGCTTTCTGAGAGTGTTTCTAATCCTAATAACTTAGGCTATCTGCTTTTAGTTCAATCTAAGGTAATTGGTTATATTATTGCAATGCCATCACTTGATAGTGCTGATATTTTGAATTTAGCTGTTCACAAAGACTTTAAAAGAAAAGGCTATGGCTCCAGCTTAATAGACCACCTATCAATGAACCTTAAAAAAAGAGACATTAAAACTTTATTCTTGGAGGTAAGGAAGGGAAATTTTGCAGCTAGCGCATTGTATCTTAGTCTTGGGTTTGAAGAGATTTCTATCAGAAAAAATTACTATACGAAAAACTCAAATCAACTTTCTTTAAAAGAAGACGGTATAATAATGCGTCTTAAAATATCAACTTAATGAAATAAAAAATGACCTATAAAAATATCACTGTTCCTGACTCAGGTAGCCCAATTACCATTGAAAACAATGAACTTAATGTTCCAAATAATCCCATTATTACCTACATAGAGGGAGACGGTATTGGAATTGATATTTCTCCTGTCATGCTTGATGTGGTGAATACTGCCGTTAATAAGGCTTATGGCGGTGAGAGAGAAATACATTGGATGGAAATTTATGCAGGCGAGAAGGCGGACAGTATTTATGGTGAATATTTACCAGAAGAGACAGTCGAGGCAATTAAAGAGTTTTCAGTATCAATTAAGGGCCCTTTAACTACGCCTGTTGGTGGTGGCATGAGATCCCTTAATGTTGCTATCAGACAGATTCTTGATCTCTATATCTGTCAAAGACCTGTTCAATATTTTGATGGCACCCCATCCCCTGTAAGGCATCCTGAAAAAGTAGACATGGTTATCTTTAGAGAGAACTCTGAAGATATCTACGCTGGCATAGAGTTTCCAAAAGGGTCAAAGGAAGTAAAAAAAGTAATCGATTTTCTGCAGGATGAAATGGGTGCAACTAAGATCCGTTTTCCTGAAACATCAGGTATTGGTATCAAGCCAGTCTCTACCGAGGGCACTTCTAGACTGGTTAGAGCTGCAATTCAATACGCAATAGATAATGATAAGCCTACAGTGACTTTAGTCCACAAGGGCAATATTATGAAGTTTACTGAAGGACTTTTTCGTGATACAGGTTATCAGTTAGCCAAAGATGAGTTCGGCGCTAAAGAGGTTGATGGTGGTCCATGGTGCAGCTTTACGAATCCAAAAACTGGAACAGAAATAACTATTAATGACACTATCGCTGATGCCTTTTTACAACAGATACTGCTTCGTCCAGCTGAGTACTCGGTGATTGCTACTCTGAATCTCAATGGAGATTACATTTCTGACGCTTTAGCGGCTCAGGTTGGTGGAATCGGAATTGCCCCTGGAGCTAACCTTTCTGATAGCGTTGGTGTTTTTGAGGCGACTCACGGAACTGCTCCTGGGTATGCTGGAAAGGACAAGGTAAATCCATCCTCACTTATTCTATCTGCCGAAATGATGCTCAGACATATGGGCTGGACAGAGGCTGCTGATCTGATACTGAATGCGATGTCAAAAACTATTCAAAACAAGACGGTTACTTATGACCTAGAGAGGCTAATTGATGACGCTACTTTATTGTCTTGCTCTGAGTTTGGAGAGGCATTAAAGGACTCAATAAATTAACTCAATCACATTGTAGATATTTAGAGGCTATAAAAGCTAAGATTTGATTGACTCAAAATTCATTGCTCGTTATAATCTCCCGCTATTCCCTGATAGCTCAGTTGGTAGAGCAACGGACTGTTAATCCGTTTGTCCCTGGTTCGAGCCCAGGTCAGGGAGCCAATTTTCAATATTAAAGGCATCTTCGGATGTCTTTTTTGTAAGTGCAGTAACCTTTTAATATGATTACCTATCAAAAACTTGCCAAAATAGCCTCTAAATTCATATCTAAATCGAAAGTTATGAAGTATGGATTTAATCTATCCCCAATGTATCGCAGAACCTCTGCAAAAGTTACCTATATTTCAGAAGATTTCTCAAAGATACAAATTAAACTTCCATACAGTTATAAGAATGCAAACTATGTCAATACAATATTTGGTGGCAGTATGTTCTCAGCAGTTGATCCATTTCCGATGACTCAATTAATGAATTTAATTGGAGATGATTATGTCATTTGGGATAAGGCTGCTGAAATATTTTTTAGAAGGCCTGCAAAGGAAGATTTATATGCTGAATTTACCTATTCCTTTGAAGAGCTAGATGAGATAAAGCAAAAAGCAAAAGAAAACAACGAGTTTGAAATTGTCAAGACAACTCAACTCACAAATAAAGATAAAAGTATTGTCTTTTGCGAAGTAAGAAAAAAAGTTTATATTGCCAATAAGGCGTTCTTTAAGGCTAAGCGCTCAAAGAAAAGGTAACTCCATACTAAAAAATTGTATCAACTTAACTTAGTTTTGAAAGTGTAACATAGCTTTAAATGAAAAATCTCTCAACAATGTCTTTATCTCAAGTGCAACAAATAAAATATATTCTTACAGATATTGATGATACGTTGACGTCAAATGGAAGGTTAAAAAGTAATGCTTATGCTTCTATGGAAAAGCTATCTAATGAGGATTATATAATAATACCTGTTACAGGACGTTGTGCTGGCTGGTGCGATCATATTGCTAGGATGTGGCCAGTGGGTGGAGTAGTTGGTGAAAATGGTGCTTTTTTCTTTAGTTATGATCATGCTAGTAAAAAAATGAATAATGTGTATAGTCAGACTGCAAATGAAAGAGAAAAGAACTTTGCACTTTTAAAACAACTTAAAAATAAAATCCTTGATCAAGTGCCTGGAACTGCAGAGGCATCTGATCAGGAATATCGTATTACAGATTTAGCTATCGATTTTGCTGAAGATGTTTCTAAACTTCCAGAAAATAAGATTAATCAAATTGTTCAAATTGCCAAACAAAATGGAGCAATTGCTAAGATAAGTTCCATTCACGTTAATTGCTGGATTGGAACTCATAACAAGCTTTCAACTAGCTTAAATATGCTAAAGGAGAATTTTGGACTTAGTGACAAAGAAATTCAAAATAAAGTCGTTTTTATTGGTGATTCACCAAATGATTCAACAATGTTTGGTTTTTTTGAAAATTCAGTTGGTGTTGCAAATGTAGTTGACCTAATGGACAGTATTGAAATTCTTCCAAAATATTTAACATCTAATTTCTCAGGTGATGGCTTTGTTGAGCTAGCAAATTTCATAATTGATAATAAATAAAAAACTTTAACTCAGGAATTTAATATAAGTCAGCAAAAAAAATTCATAGTGTTCTTCGTTATCTAAATCCTTATGAGCTTCCTTTATTTCATTAGAGCTTGAAGCAATCCAAAAAATATCATTATCTGTAAAAATTACATTGAAAGTTATTCTCTAGCAACAACTATCTCGATGTTATTTGTATTACATATGTCGACTATTTCTGGAGAAGGTTGATTATTTGTAACCAAAATATCAATTTCAGCAATATTACCAATCACCATTGGAGCTGTTCGCTCAAATTTAATATCATCAGCAACAAGTATCAATTTTCGACTGCTCTCAAATATAGCTCTTGTAACGATAACTTCTCTTCGATCAAAGTCCATCAATAAGCCATCATTATCTATAGCTGAGACACCTATAACTGCATAATCAACTTTGAATTGCTTAATAAAATAAGTTGGATCTTCACCAATAACAGCTGAATCAGATTTTCTTACTTTACCACCCGCTAACCAAACTTTAGCGTCATCAGAGTGAGCAAAGATATTAACGATGTTAATATTATTTGTAACTACTTTAAGACCATGGTGAGAAAGAAGTGATTCTGCAACTTTCTCAGTAGTAGTTCCAATATTTAAAATAATAGAAGAATCATTGGGGATAATTTTAGCAACAGCATTTGCAATTTCACTTTTTTCATCACTAGCCAAATATTTTCTAGATTTATAGGCAAAGTTTTTTACTCCAGAAGAGTAAAAAGCTCCACCATGAGTCCGAACTAAAAAATCATTCTCGCTTAAATAATTTATATCTCGTCGAATTGTCTGTTGAGTGACTGAGAACTCAGCAGCTAAATTTTCAACACTAACGTAGCCTTCTTGTTCAGCAAGAGAAAGTATGTCATTTTGCCGTTTGTTCAATTGTTTAATAATTTCTTGCATAAAAAATAAGTTTAATTAGATAGTGTATCTTTTGTTTATATTTTATACATTTTACTTGTTTGTTTGTTTTTTTTCGTTTTATTTTAAAAAAGTAACATTTTATTAAGAATTTATTCATTTATGAATATTTTTTATATATACTTTAGTAAGTTTGTTTGAATATGAAAGAAAACAAACAAAACAATTCTGCTAATTTTTAGTGGAAAATATGAAAAAAGGAGTAAAGATGAAAGTAATAAATTTACGTTTAAAAACCATACTGAGTATTTTATTGGCAACTGTGGCAGTGACATATGTGTCACCTGCATTTGCTAAAGATGCAGTATGTTACAATTGCCCTCCACAATGGGCTGATTGGGCATCGATGCTTAAAGCAATCGATAAAGAAATTGATATTCAGATGCCTCATGATAATAAAAACTCTGGCCAGACACTTAGTCAGTTGTTAGCTGAGAGAAATAATCCGATTGCTGATGTTGCTTACTATGGTGTCACTACTGGTATCAAGGCTGGAAATGAAGGAGTTGCTACTGCTTATAAACCCGCCTTATTTGATGAGGTTCCAGATGGTTTGAAAGATCCTGATGGCAAGTGGTTTGCAATTCACTATGGTACATTAGGTTTTTTTGTAAATGTTGATGCACTAGGTGGTGCAAGTGTTCCCCAATGTTTTGCTGATCTGACAAAACCTGAATATAAAGGAATGGTTGGCTATCTTGATCCTTCATCTGCTTTTGTTGGTTATGCTGGTGCAGTAGCAGCAAACATGGCATTTGGTGGCGATTTGGATAATTTCGATCCTGCGATAAAGTATTTTAATGATCTGGCCGAAAATTCACCAATTGTACCAAAGCAAACTTCATATGCACGAGTAGTATCAGGCGAGATTCCAATTCTATTTGACTATGATTTCAACGCCTATCGTGGAAAATATGAAGAGGATGGAAACTTTGAGTTTGTCTTACCATGTGAAGGATCAGTTCGTGTTCCTTATGTAATGAGCCTGGTAAATAATGGACCACACCCAGATCTTGGAAAGCGTGTTCTAGACTTCATCCTGTCTGATAAAGGTCAGGCAATCTGGACGAACGCATATCTTCAGCCTGCTAGACCAGTTGAATTGCCAGCTGATGTAGCTTCTAAATTCCTGCCAGCTAGTGATTATGAACGTGCTTACGCAGTGGATTATGCAAAAATGGAAAAAGTACAATCTTCATTTGGAGAAAGATACCTTTCCGAAGTTAAGTAAAATTTTATAAAAAAAAGAGCCGGATATTATCCGGCTCTAATTTCAACTATGACAAACCGAACTTTTGTACTTTTGTGTCTCACGCCACTCTTAATCTTCTCCATTGTTTTTCTTGCACTACCCCTCATGCGCTTATTTCTTGCGTCTGGGGAAAGCGATATAGGATGGTCTATCTATCTTGAGATACTTCGTAAACCACGGTACATTAATACTTTAGTTCTAACAGTATTGGTATCACTTGCAACCACTTTTGCTGCACTAGCTGTATCAACAACTGCGGGAATGTTCTTATCACGAAACCAATTTAAGGGACGTGGAATCTTACTATCTATTATGACGCTTCCATTAGCCTTTCCAGGCGTGGTCATCGGTTTTTTAATTATTCTATTAGGAGGTCGTCAGGGATTAATCAACCAGCTCACACCGGGACATGTAGTATTTGCTTATTCGGTGATTGGATTATTTTTGGGCTATCTTTATTTTTCTATACCACGAGTATTATTGACAGTTATGGCTGCAGCTGAAAAGCTAGACTCGTCTCTGGAAGAAGCTGCAAGAACAATGGGAGCCTCACCCTATCGCGTTGTGGTTGATGTGATCTTACCTGGCCTTATGCCCTCTTTGATTGCTGCAGGTGCAATTGCCTTTGCGACAGCTATGGGAGCTTTTGGGACGGCATTCACTCTGGCAACTGACATCGATGTAATTCCGATGGTTATCTATACAGAGTTCACCTTATCAGCAAACATTGCGATGGCAGCGGCACTATCGATTGTATTGGGAATTGTCACTTGGATACTTTTGCTGATTGCTCGAAGCCTTTCAGGCTCAACTGTTGCGGCAGGTGGTTGATATGTTTAAATCAAAAACTAAAATATTGCAACTTGTAGTCACACTAGCTGCTTGTGCTTTTCTGTTCGTTCCTATGATCTTGTCAGTTCTGGCAGGCGTCACTGCGAACTACTTTAAGGGTATCTCTTCTGGACTTACGCTTAAGTGGGTATTTAAAGTTTGGGAACTTTATGCAGAGAGTATTCTTCTTTCGATGTGGCTTGCCATTGCTTGTCTAATTGTGACGCTTATTATTGGATTACCAGCTGCCTATGGATTAGCTCGTCACCCTGGTTGGTTATCACGTATTTTGGAAGAATTCATATCGCTACCTCTCGCTGTCCCTGGACTGGCATTAGCATTAGCACTTCTGCAGTTATATGGTTCTATGAAAGGTTTTCGTATCTCATGGACATTCATTCTTGTTGGTCATGTGCTTTATACACTTCCATTTATGGTTCGCTCTATTTTGGCAGTTCTTGCATCAATGGATTTGAAAACACTTGAAGAAGGTGCAGCCTCTC
>CABXDP010000007.1 GCA_902511025.1 uncultured Gammaproteobacteria bacterium
AAAATGATTGGCTTCAAAGTGCCTTTTCAGGACAGGCCAAAGTTCAACCAAAAAACTGGCTAGAGCCAATTCAAGTTGAGAGTTGGGGCTATCGCCGAAAAGCCCGTTTGGGAGTTCGTTATGTTGCTAAAAAAGAGAAAGTTCTAGTTGGCTTCAGAGAGAGAAAATCTTCATTTGTCACAGTTATGAGTCGATGTGAGGTTTTGCATCCCTCCCTAGGTGACAACCTTGAGCTACTCTCTGATTGCATTGAGTCGCTTAGTATTAAAGAGCAAATTCCTCAGATTGAAGTAGCGATTGCTGAGCAAGATACAATTTTAATCTTAAGGCACCTTCAGCCATTAAATGATAATGATGAAAAGGTTCTTGTTGAGTTTGCAAAAAAACTATCCATTACATGGTACCTACAGAGTGGAGGTTTAGAAACAATTAAACCTCTCCAAGACTCAGTTCAGTTGACATACTCGCTTCCAGGCCACTCAATTGAGATGTCTTTCCTTCCTAATGACTTCACTCAGGTTAATTTTGAACTCAACAAAAAAATGATTGACCTGGCATTAGATCTTCTAAATTTAACTAAAAATGATAATGTCATTGATCTTTTTTGTGGTCTTGGCAACTTCACACTCCCGATCTCAAGGTATGTGAATAGTGTTGTTGGTATAGAAGGGGATAAGGGTCTTGTCGAGAGAGCAAAAGAAAACGCTAAAGCGAACGATATTACTAATGCATCTTTTTATAAGGCTGACCTATTCGAAGATGTGACAGGATTTGAATGGTTCAGAGGTAAGACATACAATAAAGCATTGATTGATCCAGCAAGAACCGGCGCAATCGAAATTGTTGAGCTTTTACCTAAGCTCAAAGTTGAGAGACTCGTCTATGTTTCATGCAATCCAGCAACCTTGGCAAGAGATACAGCAAAGCTAATTGATTTAGGATTTTCCTTAGAGAGCGCTGGCGTTATGGACATGTTTCCCCAGACTGCTCATGTTGAGTCAATCGCACTTTTTATTCGAAAAAAGCAACCTTAGAGTATCATTATTTAAAAATATCAGGAAATAAAATGAGCTATAAAAGAAACCTTCTGCCAAAAATGGCAGTTGAGAGAATGAATGAGAATCCAGAGGCTGTTTTGATTGATGTCAGGACAAGAGCTGAACATAAGTACGTAGGTTTTCCGGATAACTCAATTCTAATTCCGTGGTTTGATGAGCCAGATTTAGAGTCTGACCCAGATGCTTTTTATGAGTCTGTAATTGATGCACTGAGCGATCGCAGTGATTTGATGGATACTGAGCTTATTCTTATTTGTAGGAGTGGATTCAGGTCTAATGAGGCTTTAAAGTGCTTACAAAGTAAAGGCTTCAGCTGTGTATCTCATGTGGCTAGTGGTTTCGAGGGTGACTTGGATGAGAACGACCATCGTGGAAACCTTAATGGCTGGCGAAATGATGGTATGTCTTGGTCTCAAGGTTAAACGATTTCTAACTTAGCATAAGCGCTAATTAGCCACTTCGTGCCTACTTTCTGAAACTTTATTTGAAGGCGCATTGAATCTCCACTCCCCTCATAGTTTAGAATAGTTCCTAGTCCAAATTTAGTATGACTGACAAGTTGGCCAATAGCGTATTTAGAATCACTTGAACTTGATACCATCTTTTGGGGAGGGTTTTTAACATCTTCGAATGATGTAGTAACAGAATTACTATTAGGATTTTTAATATATTTTAAAAAGTTCCTAGGAATTTCATCCAAAAATCTTGAATATTCTGAATACAAAAAATCTTTATATAGAAAACGCCTATTTGCATATGAAAGTGTAAGGGATTGCATTGCTCTTGTCATTCCAACGTAGCAAAGTCTTCTTTCCTCATCCATTAAATGAGTTTCTTCATTACTTTGACGTGAAGGGAATAAATTCTCCTCTAATCCAACCAAAAAAACGACAGGAAATTCTAACCCTTTTGCAGAATGAACAGTCATCAGTTGAACAGAGCCTTGATTACTTTGATAGGCATCTCCGCTAGAATCAAGAGTATTTTGAGCAATAAAGCCTTGAGTCTCATTCATATCATTATCTTCTTCATGAATATATTGTGCTGCATCAGATACGAGCTCTTCAAGAAATTCACGTGAGGTGCCTGCTTTATTAGATTTGTCCTTTGAATAGTGATCCATTAGTCCAGACTGGATAAGAATTGAATCAACTTTTTCACTCAATATCAGGTTTTTGGTATTTTCATTTATCTTTTCAATTAAATCAATGAAGCCTTTAAGTGCATTTGCTGCCCTCGCAGGAAGGCTATCTTTAATAGAAATTGCTGATTGGAATAGATTAGTATTGTTCTGAATTGCATGAGATCTTATTGCTTCAATTGTTTTAAGTCCAATTCCACGTGTTGGAAAGTTCACTATTCTCTCAAATGCTATATTATCTGAAGTATTTTCAACTAAGCGTATATAGCCCATTGCATCTTTAATTTCTTTACGTTCAAAAAAACGTACATCACCATATATAACATGATTAATATTATTTCGTCGAAGAGTATCTTCAAAGATCCGAGATTGAACCCTTGAACGATATAGTATGGCAAATTCATCTAAGTTTCTTCCCTGATTAAATTGACTATGTATTTCACTGACTACATAATTTGCCTCTTCTCTATCATCTCGTGCATTGAAGACATTAATTAATTCACCATCACCTGATGATGTCCAAAGTGATTTTTCAAGTCGATTATGATTATTGGCAATTAAAGCATTAGATGCGCTAAGGATGTTCCCAGTTGAGCGATAGTTTTGTTCAAGTTTGATGACCTTTATTGGTTTAAAGTCATTCTCTATTTTTTGAATGTTTTCAATTCTAGCCCCTCTCCAGCCATATATAGACTGGTCATCATCACCCACACAGAAGATGTGATTACTTTCGTTGTGAAGTATTTTGATAAATTGATATTGAATCCGATTGGTATCTTGGAACTCATCTACAAGGATGTGCTTAAACTTACTTTGATAATGGTTCAATAAAATCTGGTTATTTTTAAGTATCTCATAGCTTTTCATTAAAAGGCCTGCAAAATCGACTAAATCATTTGCTTGGCAGTGCTTTTCATAAAGATCAAATACTTTAGCACTTTGTTTGACAAAAAAGTTATAACCCGCATCAATTTCTTGGGGTGATATACCCTCATCCTTTTGTTGATTGATAAACCACTGAACCTGCTTTATTGGGAACTTAGTTTCATCTACTCCATTCTCCTTCATTAAACGTTTAATAATACTTTTTTGATCTGCAGCATCCAGAATTTGAAATGTTGGAGTAAGATTTGCTTCGACTGCATGTGCTCTAAGGATTCTATGAGCAATGGAATGAAAAGTACCAAACCACATCCTCTCAACAGGTTGTCTAAGAAGATCGCTGAGTCTCTCTTTCATCTCATTGGCAGCCTTGTTGGTAAAGGTGACTGCAAGAATGTCATCAGCATGATGATTCTTTTCAGATACTAGGTGATGAATTCGATGAGTTAAAACTCTCGTTTTTCCGCTTCCTGCTCCGGCAAGAATTAAAGCATTGATGTCCTCTGACAAGGTGACGGATTGTTGCTGTTTTTCATTGAGTCCATCTGCTATTGGTGGTGAAATCATAATGCAGTAATCTAATTGATTGGTGATATATATTTTTTAAGATCCTCTATCGTGATCTCTCCCATAAAGGTTTGCAATAGTTCACCTTCAGGACTGTAAATTATTGTTGTAGGCATGCCGACAATCTCTCCAAATTTATTGAACTCAGTGTCATTGATATGACTATATAGAATGATTGGATAGTTAATCGAAAAACGCTCAATGAATTCATTAATTACTTCAATATTAACGGGCTCAAAATCTAAACCTAGAATTTCTACATGCCCAGAGTTTTCTTTATAGAATTCTACAAATGCTGGTATCTCTTTCAAACAAGGGGTGCACCACGAAGCCCAGAAATTAATGACCAAATACTTACCCTTCGTATTTTTTTCTGTAAAGGTATTTCCTTTGGTATCTCTCAGTTCAAAGGTAAGCTCTGGGACAGATTCATACCAGGGCATTAGCTTCTTCACAGAGTCCATTACTTCGCCAAAACTTAGCGCTTGGCTTGTATGAAAAGGAGCAATCAGGAGGAGTATAATAAAATATTTTTTCATGATTAATTACTATGAGTGCAAAGATTTATCACAATGCCCGCTGCTCAAAATCAAGAGCAACTGTAGCTATTTTAGAACAAAATGATGTGGACTTTGAGGTTGTTAATTATCTTGTTAATCCACCGAGTGAATCAGAACTTAAGTCATTAATAAATGACCTGAATATTAGTGCTAGAGGCCTGCTTCGTAAAGGAGAGGCTAAATTTAAAGAGCTCGGTCTTTCGGATAAGTCATTAAGTGAAGACCATCTTATAAAATCAATGTTAGAGTTCCCTATATTAATCGAGAGACCTATCGTTAGAACAGAAAAAGGTGCCGCTATCGGAAGGCCTCCTGAAAACGTCAATTCAATTCTTTAGAGCTATCTAACTTCTATGATAGGGGTGATTACTGAGTAGGGTGTATGCTCTATAGATTTGTTCTACAAGGAGTAATCGAGCCATTGAGTGAGTTAATGTAAGCTTTGAGAGCCCCCAGGTTAAATGACATTCCTGTTTCACTTTATTAGAAAGCCCTTCTGCTCCACCGATAATCAAAGCAACACTATCAGAGTTCAGCTGCCAGTTTTCAATTGATTTGGACAACTCTTTGCTTGTTTGTTGTTTTCCCAGCTCGTCAAATGCAATTAAGAGGTTTGAGTTGGAAGCGGCATCTAAAATTAATTTTTCTTCTAGACTCTTTGTCATCGCAGGGTTTTTTGCTTTCCTGCCTTGAGGTTCAATTGAGGTGATTTCAAAGTTATAGTTTTTAGGAAGTTGCTTTTTGAAATGCTCAATACCATCAGCTATCCAGTCAGGCATTTTTTTGCCAACAGCAATTAGGTTAATCTTCATCTTCCTCGATGGACCATAACTTCTCTAACTTATAGAATTCTCGTGTTTTTTCTGTCATTACATGAACAATGACTTCACCAAGATCAACCAGCACCCACTCACTGAATTCAACACCCTCAGTCCCTAAAATAGGCATATTAAGTCTCTTGGCTTCGATACTCACATTGTTGGCAATTCCTCTGACGTGCTGAATAGATCGCCCAGTTGCAATGATAATGGCCTCCATGTCATCACTCAGTTGCATTACGTTGAGTGTGATGATGTTTTCTCCTTTTAATTCCTCAATAACGTTTTCAACAACTTTTATTTGTTCAGCAAGCTTCATATTTTTTGAAGAAAGTTTATAACGGAGGAGGGCATCAACCCTTCAAGATTTTGGTTGGAGGCAATTTTACCTCTAATATTGGTTGACGAAATATCGATCAGCTGAGAATTAGAAAAATATAAAAGCCCACTCGGTTTCTTATTCAAGTCATACTTATCAATAGCTAATTCAAAAGTATCAAGGTTTTTTTGAAAGGGTTGATTCGTCTTTCTTGGAAGGATAATTAAATGAACTAATCTAGCAAATTCATCCCACTTTTTCCATGTTTTAAAGTTAATAAAACTATCCATCCCAATGATGAGGCAAATTGTCTTTCCCTTAAATTCTTTTATTAATTCAGCTAAAGTATCAATCATAAAAGAGTTTCCTCCTCGGTCAATTTCTCTAGTATCAATTTCAAGAGTAGGATACTTTTTGATAGAAAGATCGAGCATCTCTAGCCTTTGGCTGGAGGAATAGTGAAGTGAATTTTTATGAACAGGCTCAAAGCATGGCAAAAGGAATAATCGCTCAAAATTAAGCTCTTTTTTAATTGATTTTGCAGTATTGAGATGTCCTAAATGTATGGGATCGAAGGAGCCGCCATAAATTCCTATCATAACAAAGCATTTACCTCATCTAGGGTCATAGGGGACATTGGGTAAGTTCGAGTAGAGTCATGAACATGCATTCTGTAACGAACAAATGTATCTTCATCTTCAATTAGTAAGAAGGGGTTGGCTCTTTTCTGCTCTGCAATTGTGGTTGAAATTTCAGAGCCATAGTTGTGTCCGCATAACAAGTGAATATGGTCAGGTACCAGAGAAATGAGTTTCTTAAGAGAATGAAATAGAGTGACTGGGTTTGAGCCAGCAAGACTGCAGATACCTACCCCATAGACAAACAAAGTATCACCTGCAATCAGGTGCTCATCAAGAAGATAGCAAACACCTCCAGCAGTATGTCCTGGCGTTTCAATAATTTTGACTTCAATGTTTCCGAGTGTAATGATGTCTCCATCAGCAACCGTATGAACTGGATTCTGAATGTTTAAATAAGGGACTTCATTCACGCCAGCAGTTATTTTTGCTCCAGTTTTATTTGCTATGTCGTCCACTGCATTAGTATGATCTCCATGCCAATGAGTGATCCAAATGTCCGTAAGAGTGTATCCTTTATCCTCTATTTTTTTTAAAAATAAATCAGGCTCCCATGCAGGGTCGACAATTGCGCATGTTTTAGTTGATTCATCAAAAATAAAATGAATTGAGTTTTCATAAGCGCCAATATGATAAAGCACTTCTATTGAGTAATTATCGCTGTTATATATTTTTTCCATTATTAATATTTTACCAATTTTGACTTGACTGAAATGATATACAGATTATAATTTACGTTTTTGCTAACAACCCAGTTTTTTGGGGCTATAGCTCAGCTGGGAGAGCGCAACACTGGCAGTGTTGAGGTCGGCGGTTCGATCCCGCCTAGCTCCACCATAGCAATAATGATTTTGTCCGGTTCGTCTATCGGTTAGGACTCCAGGTTTTCATCCTGGCAAGAGGGGTTCGATTCCCCTACCGGATGCCATTTTTTTTGATTAAGTAAGTTAAATTTAACTTACTAAATCAAAGTAGAACCCTCTAAAATCTCTACTGTCCCGTTCGTCTAGTGGCCCAGGACGCCAGGATTTCATCCTGGAAACAGGTAGTTCGAATCTCCTACGGGACGCCACCCAAAAGCAAATATAAGCATAATTGAAGGGTCAGTTGATTTGATTTAAATCGCTTTTGATAATTACTAAATCTACTCTATTAAATTCTTGATATATTGTTCTCGAGTATTTAATTTAAAGGGGTTTTATGAGTCATATTATCTATGAGCCAGTCAGACAGAGATTGCAGCGAAGTGAGTTAGCTGTTCCAGGATCAAATCCTAAAATGTTTGAAAAGGCTCTTAAAAGTTCTGCGGACTATGTTTTTTTAGATTTAGAGGATGCAGTTGCTCCAGACGACAAAGTGCCTGCTCGTAAAAATATTATTGAGGCTATCAATGATCTAGACTGGAATGGCTATGGAAAGACTATATCGGTTCGAATTAATAGCATTGACACACATTACATGTACCGGGATGTTGTTGAGGTTGTAGAGCAAGCAGGAGATAAACTGGATACTATCCTTCTTCCAAAGGCTGGAACAGCATCAGATGTTTATATGTTGTCTGCAATGCTTAATCAAATAGAGACCTCAAAGGGTTTAAAAAATAGAATTGGAATTGAAGTATTAATTGAAACGACTCTAGGAATGGCTAATGTCATGGATATTGCGCAAAAAGGTCGTGAGGAGAGGCTTGAAGCGATGCACTTCGGCGTGGCAGATTACGCGGCAAGTTGCAGAGCAAGAACAACAGTAATTGGGGGATTAAATCCGGATTATCCTGGTGATCAATGGCATGCCAGCCTCTCGCAAATGCTAGTCGCTTGCCGGGCCTATGGTTTAAGAGCTATCGACGGACCCTTTGGAGACTTTAATGATCCAGATTCTTATATTGATGCAGCAAAAAGAGGTGCGGCTCTTGGATTTGAAGGAAAGTGGGCAATACATCCTTCTCAGATTGAATTGGCTAATGAGGTTTATACACCCCCTGAGTCCGAAGTCACACATGCCCAACAAATTTTAATTGCCCTAGATGAAGCAGCCAAAGAGGGAAGGGGCGCTGCACAGCTCAATGGGAGAATGATTGATGCTGCCTCTGCAAAGATGGCAGAAAATATTGTGAATACTGATAAAGCAATTAATGGAAAAGTTGGAGTTTAGTTATGAATATTCATGAATATCAAGCCAAGAAGCTTTTAGCTCAATACGGTGTTCCAGTTCCAAGAGGAGGTGTTGCGCATTCTGCAACGGGTGCAATTTATCAAGCTAACGAATTAGGTGGCGATAAATGGATCGTAAAGGCACAGGTTCATTCTGGAGCACGCGGCAAGGCGGGTGGAGTCAAGTTATGTAAGTCTCCAAAAGAAATTTCACAATTTTGTGACAAGTTTCTTGGAAATAACTTGGTCACAAATCAGACGGGTCCAGAAGGCAAAATGGTTTCAAGTATCTATGTTGAGGAGGCTAGTGACATTTTAAAGGAGCTTTACTTCAGTATTTTATTGGATAGAGCATCTCAAAAAGTAACTCTAGTTGTTTCTACAGAAGGCGGAATGGATATTGAGCAAGTTGCAGAAGAGATGCCAGAAAAAATTAATAAGATAAGGATTGATCCTTCAGTTGGTATGCAGCCTTTCCAGGCACGTCAACTCGTTTTTACCCTAGGTCTGCCTAATGAGGCAATTGGCTCAGCTAGTCGAGCAGTGATGAAATGTTATCGTGCATTTCGAGATACGGACGCCAATTTATTGGAAATTAACCCATTGGTTTTAACTTCTGGAAATAAAGTTTTGGCGCTTGATGCGAAGATGTCATTTGATGCAAATGCGCTCTATCGCCGTCCAGAAATCTTTGAGTTTCATGATAAAACGCAGCAAGATATTCGAGAAATCAATGCTGCGGAGCATGATCTAAATTATATTGGCCTAGGGGGTAATATTGGTTGTCTTATCAATGGCGCAGGCCTTGCAATGGCAACTATGGACATGATTCAGCATGCTGGTGGTGAGCCAGCAAACTTCCTAGATATCGGCGGTGGTGCGTCTGCCCAGAGAGTCGCGACCTCGATAGAGTTAGTTCTTTCAGATGATAGTGTCGAGGCAATTTTAGTCAACATCTTTGCGGGTATTAACCGTTGTGATTGGGTTGCTCAGGGAATCGTGGATTTATTAAATACACGTGATGTTGATGTTCCCCTTGTGGTTCGCTTATCAGGGACTAATGTCGAAAAGGGGAGGAAAATATTAAAGGATAGTGGCAAAAAAGTTATTACTGCTGAGACTTTGTCAGATGCAGCTCACACAGTTGTTGCTGAATGGAAAAAGTCAACGCAAAAATAAGGTGAAGAAATGAGTATATTTATTAATGAGAAAACTCCAGTTTTAATTCAAGGGCTAACTGGGCGCATGGGTTCATTTCATGCTCAAGAGATGATTGATTATGGAACTAATGTTGTTGCTGGAGTGACCCCTGGTAAGGGAGGCACAACGCATCTAGGAAGGCCAGTATTCAACACAGTCAAAGAAGCTGTTGCATCAACGAGTGCTGAAGCTAGCATCATCTTTGTACCTCCTGCATATGCGGCTGACGGAATCATGGAGGCAGCTGAAGGCGGTATTAAATATTGTGTGAGCATTACTGATGGAATACCAACGCATGATATGATTCGAGTGAAGCGATACCTTTTCGCACGTGCTAAACCAGAAAATCGTATGATTTTAACTGGCCCTAATTGTGCTGGAACAATTAGTCCAGGTAAGGCTATGTTGGGCATTATGCCAGGCCATATCTACAAACAAGGCAACGTTGGATTGATAGGACGTTCGGGTACTTTAGGTTATGAAGCTGCCTCTCAAATGAAAGAACTAGGTATCGGTATTAGTACCGGCGTAGGAATCGGCGGTGACCCTATAAATGGAAGTTCGTTTGTTGAAATCTTAAAGCATTTTGAGCAAGATGATGAAACTGAGGCAGTGCTGATTATTGGTGAGATTGGAGGTCCACAAGAGGCCGAAGCTGCAGAGTACTTTCAAAAACATATGACTAAACCAATGGCAGCTTATATTGCTGGTTTGACTGCACCACCAGGAAGACTAATGGGTCATGCGGGAGCAATTGTTAGCACGAGTGGTGAGAGTGCGGCTGAGAAAGTTGAAATACTTCAGGATGCTGGAATACTTGTTTCACCAACACCTTCAGATATGGGGGCAACAATGGCCAAGCTTTTAAAGGTTTAAATTTATCTATAAAGTTTGAACTATTTAAGCCATTCTTTAACCTTATTGAAAATCTCAGAATCCTTATTGGAAAGTCTCTCTACAACCCCAAAGTGATCAACCTCAGGTTCAGCAAAGTAATCAAGAGGAGCCTTAAAACTTTGCCATTGTTGAACAAAATTATCAGTTTGCCAATGAAATTCAGGCGTTTCACCTCCCCCTAAAGTAACTAGAATTGGGGCGTCAGTTTTTGGTTCAAAGAAATGTGGACTCAAGACGAGACTCTCTTTATCATCAAGTCCTAGAGCGTCTGCTATACTTGTTTCTCTAATCGGGTCAAGCTGATAAAGTCCGCTTATTGGAATTCCTGTTTTAACGATATCTTTTGGAATATCACTTGAAATAGTTGACCAGTCGGTTGCAAGAACCATTCCAGTAATATGGCCACCCGCTGAATGACCAGAGACATTAATTCTATGTTTTGAAATCGAGTAATCTTCTGCGTTATTCCAAATCCATAAGATCGCTTCTCGAATTTTCTCGACAATATTTGTCATGCTAGCGCCTGGACATAATTGATAACCAATGAGAGCAACATCGATGCCTGAACTCACAAAAGACTCCGCTACAAAGCTATAGATCGACTTGTCCCCCCTTTGCCAGTAACCTCCATGAACAAAGATAAATAATGGCGCATTTGGCTTTCCGCATCTGAAAATATCAAGCTTATCTTTCTCACCATCACCGTATTGACAGTTAAGAGAGGAGTCCGTATTAGCTCTAAAATCTTCACTCCATTTAGACCACTTTTCAATGAGGGCATCGAAGTCATCTACCAGCAATCTTACGTTGTAGCCTTTTTCAAGTATTGGGTCAATTGGTATTGTTCTTTCCATATAAATGCCTTTTTAATTAGCTTGTTCGATTCTTGTAAAAAGTATCTTTGTGGATGATTAACCCTCCTCTAAAAGTGAGAACATCCACACTTAAAAAGTCTTGGATTTCACCTGATTTAAGTTTAGCAATTCGATGAAACTCGCAGTAGGCCTTGTCACCAGATACTCTTGTATCTATTGGCTCCCAATGGACACTCTCAACATTATCAAAAAGGCCTTGGAAAATGCCCCTTATTGTATCTAGCCCTGAAAAGCGAGTACCATTAATGTCTGGTCCTGCGGCATGGTCAAAGACAGCATCCTCTGCAAAGAATGACATCACAGAATCAATATCATTTCGATTATATGCATCTGTAATTTTATCAAGAAGAGCAGAAGTTATTCCTGCTTCTTGAGTGGTATTTTTTGAATTAAATATTGACATAATAGCGCCTCTTATTGGGTTTCCTCGCCTTTAGCTTGCAGGTCTAAGAATTCTGATGGTGAGTTACCAAAAGGCTGCATCGCATGCTCTTTAAAAGCAGGCCGTTTTGAGAGTCTTTGATACCAAGCTTCAACTCCAGGTAATGATGGCCTTTGAATATCAAGCACAAAGTACTTATGAATTAATACGCCGAGCGGAATATCACCAAAAGTAAAATCATCTCCTGCAACAAAGTGTTGGTTCACTAAGTGATCATCAAGAACCTTGAGAATATTAGAGCTCTGTTTAGCCATTTCAGCAATCTTTTTATAGTCTCTATCCTTCTCTTCTGTTCGAACGAGCTGCCAGAAGACAGGAAAAAAAGTGCTCATAAAGCTATCGGTTGACCAGGTCATCCACTGGTCTGAAATAGCAGCCTTTTGAGGATTTTCAGGATATAAACTGCCAAATCCATACTGCTTGGAAAGGTATCTTATTACAGCATGAGACTCCCACAGGACAAACCCATTATCTCTTATGGCGGGTATTTTGGAGTTTGGATTGATGGATTTATATTCTTCAGTTTCAAGATCTCCAGATTCGGTCCCTATAGAGTATCTTTTGTATTCAACACCTAGTTCTGAGAGGGTCCACAGAACTTGGATAACTTGATTGGCATTTTTTCTACCCCAAACTTCTAACATAATTTTCTCTCCAATTAGCTAAGCACCATCAGGGTTAAATCTTGGCATCACTCGTTCAGAAAACAAGGCCATGCTTTTAAGAATATTTTGATAGTCAAATCCAGGAAACTGCTGAAGCAGCATGATGTGCTTGAGGCCAATTGACTCATTATATTTTTGAATTTTCTCTGCTACATAGTCCGCATCACCAACCCAGATGAGCTCATATTTCATTAGAAAATCAAACCACTCCCCATTGAGGTCCTCATCAGTTGGGTTTGAATCATCATCAAGGTATGCTTTACGAGTCCAGCTGCCTTCTGGTCTTGATCCACTCAAATACTCGTAATATCCATTAATTGCATGTCTAACATCTTTATCTGCCTGTTCCATTGTTTCTGCTACATAAATAACCGCACATACTCCAACTCCATCTCCTCTTTGATGGATGGTTCCGTCGAATGATTTTGCATCAGCATATGCATCCCAGCAGCTCACAAGTTTACCAGGAGGGCTCGACATACCAATCACCTTAAAGCCCCTCTCTGCTGCTAGTTTATAAGTATGAGGTGAGTTTGACATGAGCCATACTGGAGGATGTGGATTTTGATAAGGTCTAGGATGGATGTACATTCCTGTATATTCACCATCCTCAGAGTGGTACTCTTTTTCAAGAGGCATTAAAAAACGGTTTGTTTCTTTCCAGCCAGGAACTGGAAACTCATAAAATTCACCCTTGTAGGTAAAGGGATCCTCAG
The DNA here is from genome assembly GCA_902511025.1 of uncultured Gammaproteobacteria bacterium. Classification (GTDB taxonomy): domain Bacteria; phylum Pseudomonadota; class Gammaproteobacteria; order PS1; family Pseudothioglobaceae; genus Pseudothioglobus. The sequence continues at coordinate 12,932 of CABXDP010000007.1, forward strand.
TCCATGCTTTTAATATAACCTCAAGGGATTCCATGAAAAGTCTAAAGCTTTTTTCATTGTCTCTTCGATCAGCCTCTTTATTGAACTGAAGAGTAACTCTCTCATTAATACCTTTTGCTACACCAAAATCAACTCTACCCTCGGTCATGTTATCAAGAAGTGCTATATCTTCTGCAACTCTTAGAGGGTGCCAGTCTGGCAAAACAATAGGCGCTTGACCAACACGAATTTTTTTTGAGTGTGATGCCAAATCAAGAGACATCATAATGGGGTTGGGAGGGGCGTTGAGATAGCCATTGTGTGCAAAGTGATGCTCAGTAAGCCATACTGTAGTAAAACTTCCCTGTTCAGCAAGTTGAGTTTGTTCACGCATCATCTTTACTACTTGATTCCAGGGGATATTTTCACCCGGATTAAAGAAGGGAACAAAATCAAATCTCATAATAAATAAAGAATTTAAATAAGTGAAGTATAAATAAGTTTATTTTATTTTTTTTAAAATTTTCTAAAATGATTTTAATCCATCAACTAAAGGTTTAATATAAGATTCATAATCCTTCCAAGCTTCAGAACTTCCTTGATAAATTTTTTGTCTAACTTGTAATGAGCTTGCTGTTTTAACAGCACGGGTATTTTTATAAAATTCTAGACATTTTTTATCCCAATCTAACCCACAGTATATGAGTAGTTTTTTTGACTCTGATTCTTGATTTATAGTTAGTTTTTCATAGCTAATATCATAAATTTTTCCTGGAAACTTTTTATGCCAGAACTTCATCAAATCATCATATAATCCATAATAATTTACTAAATCATCCATGTTGTATGAAAAACTATTACCAAGTCCCGACCAATTCATTTTGTATATTGACCAGCAAGTGGCAATAGGATCTCTTTTTAAGTGAACTATTTTAGCTTCTGGGAAGGCTGATAAAATGTGACCAATAAATCGAAAGTTCAATGGTGCTTTATCCGTGATGACTTTTTCTTTAATTTTAAGATTATTCAGTACATCAAAATAATTATTGTGAATAGAATGGACGACATCTACTGAGAGATTACTTGGTTCTGAATTTTTATTAATTAAGGGAACACAAATCTGTCCAATAGTATTTAATTCCCCAGCCCCATAGACTAGTGGATGACTAGAAATAATTTGTTCTACTAAGGAAGTTCCAGAGCGAGGCATGCCTAGAATAAAAATCGGTTTAATAGAATTACCATCATTGTTATTTTTAACTTTTGAAGTTGATTTAAAGTTAAAAATCTTTTTTATATTTCCAAAAAGATTTTGGTCTTCAGATTCTATAAATGAATAATTGAGTTTTTCTCTTCGAAGTTTATTACCCTCATTTAAGTATTTAAAGAAATTTTGATTTTTACCTAAATCCTCATTTACTTTTGCTAAAGTGAAGTTTAAAACAATGCGATCATCTTGCGATAAGTTGCTAGATTTTAGAAGAGATTGAATAGTTTTGATTTGTTTTTCATTCGGACGATATTCATTAATCTCATGGATCAAATTATAGTAGGCATTGGCAAAATTAGGATTAAGTTCAATGGTTTTTTCAAAAGCCTCAATTGCATTATTAACTTGATTTTTTTCTCGATAAACCAGACCTATATTATTTAATGCATCGACAAAATTGGAGTCCAATTTAAGTGCTTTATCAAAAAACTTAATTGCCTCTTCATGTTGATTCATATCGTGATGAAGTAGACCTCGAAAATTTACTGCTGAGACAAAATTAGGGTTAATACGTAGAGCTTTGTCTACGTTTTTTCCAGCTTCACTAAGTCTTCCAATTGTTCTATTCACAATACCAAGATTATTATGAGCCTCAGCAAAATCGGGCTTATAAGCTACAGCCCATTCAAAATGTTCAATTGAGAGTTCATATTGATTCAAAGCAAGATAAATATTACCTAAATTATTATGAGCATCCGGGTATTCTTTTTTAATATTGAGAGCATTTTTGTAGAATACTATTGCTTCATTAATTTTACCTATCTCTCCTAAAGTGACACCTAAGTTATAATGTGCTTCAGCATAATTTGATTTGAGAATTATTGCTTTTTCAAATTTCTCAATTGCAATTTCATATAGGCTCTTTGATTTATAAAAAGCTCCACTGATATTAAAAAGCAACGGAGAAGAGGGGTATATAGATGATAAAGTGTTTATTTGATCAATTGCTTTATCTACTTGACCTTCATTAAATAAATTAATGATAGATTGGACTTTGTCTTTTGGAGCTTGCTTTTGAGACTCTAGGTTTTGAAAATTAGAAAATTCTTTTTTTACCTTATAGTTATTAGGATTATCTTTAAGTATTTCTTTATAGAGTGTTTCAGCTTCTCTAATTTGTCCATCTTTGAACATTTTTTTTGCTCGGTCAAGGGCTCTTTGCGTTTTTAAATTCATACTTAGTTAGGTAGTATTAATAATTTAGATTATTTAAAATATTAATCTTGGTTAAAAACATTTTACATGTCTGGATAATTGATATTCTTTATTAGTTTTCTATAATAAATTAATCTTAATAGTCTTTAAAGAGAAAATTAAGTTGATCTAAATTAATTATTAACTAAGATATGATAAGGAAGCTCAGATGTTTGGAAGAAGTATAAACACAATTTAAGTCCACTAATAGATGCTCTTAGTGCTTTTTGATAATTTCTTTCTTAAGTCAAAATAATTAATAAGAAACTTATAAATATGGAAATTCTAAAAATTATAATTCCATTTAGGTACAAAGGCACAAGATTGGATTTTGCCTTATCAGAGATGCTTCCAGATTACTCACGGTCCAAAATTAATAAGTGGATTAAATCTGGAGATGCCCTTATCAATCAAAATTTTTTTAAACCCAAAGATAAAGTCATTGGTAATGAAATTATTTGCTTAACAATTAATTCTAATGAAAATATTCATTGGAAGTCGGAAAAGATTGATTTAAAAATCATTTTTGAAGATGAAGATATTCTTGTGATTAATAAGCCATTTGGTTTGGTAACTCATCCTGGGGCTGGGAATTGGAGTGGAACACTAGCTAATGCACTTTTGTATTATGATAAGGATTTATCAAAACTAGATAGAGCTGGAATTGTTCATCGACTTGATAAAAATACATCTGGGTTAATGGTTGTTTCAAAAAATATGAAATCGCAAAAATTCTTAGTTGAACAATTACAAAATCATTTGGTTGAGAGGGAATATTCAGCTATAGTTTATGGACATATGATTTCTGGTGGAACTATAAATGAAAGTATTGGAAGAGATTTTAAAGATAGGCTAAAACAGTCTATTTCAGATAATGGTAAAGAGGCTATTACTCATTACAGAGTGATTGATCGATTTAAAAGCCACACTCACGTTAAAGCCATACTTGAAACTGGACGCACTCATCAAATTCGTGTGCACTTGTCACATATTGGACATCCACTGATTGGAGATTCAACTTACGGTGGTCGGGTTCGTTTTCCAAAAAAAGCGTCTCATGAGCTAAAAGAGGCTTTAAAAATTTTTGGAAGACAGGCACTTCATTCAAAAAAATTAAGCTTAGTCCATCCAGTCTCTGGCAAGTCAATGTCCTGGAAAGCAGATCTTCCAGATGATATGAAAGAATTGTTAAATACTTTTAAAAAGTATGACTCAAGTTAAATTCTAAAAACAGAATATTATGAGCCCTTTTCCTAAGAATGTAAGATTTGTTTCAACGCAAAGATTTATGGTGGGTGGTCAAAGTTCAGGTAATTTATCAAACTTTAATTTAGCACTTCACGTTCATGATAGAAGAGAGAATGTATTATCAAATCGAAAAATACTTAAAAGTTATTATCATCTGCCATCTGAACCAGTATGGATTAATCAAACGCACTCTTCTATTTGTATTGATGCTGACTCATTAAATACCATAGTTGAGGCTGACGCAAGCTATACTTCAAAATCTGGAGTTGTCTGTGGAATTATGACTGCGGACTGTTTACCAGTGTTTGTTAGTAAAAAGGATGGCTCAATGGTGGGACTTGCTCACGCAGGCTGGAGAGGTTTGATTTTAGGAGTGATTGATAATTTAATTGAAGCATTTGCAACTCAAGGACATGAAATGGTTGTTCACCTTGGCCCTGCAATTTCAATGAGTTTTTTTGAAGTTGGTGAAGAGGTTAGAAGCTTATACCTTTCTAGAAACAATAAATTTTCACGAGCATTTACTATGGTTAATAAAAAGATTTATCTTGATTTATATGAAGCAGCAAGAGTGATTTTGGAAAGTTTTGGAATCAGTTCAATCTCAGGTGCTGATAGATGCACATTTAAAGAGTCAAAGCAATTTTTTTCTTATCGAAGAGATGGTGAAAATTCCGGAAGGATGGCGCATCTAATTTGGATGAAATAGTATTATTTTTGCTTTGGTTTCTCTCTCCCTATTAAATTGAATTCTAAGTTTCCACTGATCTTATTTGGCAGATAATAATGAAGAGGTTTTTGCTTTCTTTGCTTCTGCTGAATAATACAACCTCTAAATTCAAAATTGTTATTTAATTCAATTTCATCATATGAGGAATTAAGACACTTCAAAATCTTTTTTCCATTTTCTTCAAAATATTGTCGAAAAAATAGCTCATCATTAAAATCAACAATTACATAAGCCTCATGATGAATTTGCATTCCAGGATCAACAATAAGGATACAGTTCTGACTAAACTCAGGGGACATCATGTCGCCAATATTTTGAAGTGCAAATGGCTCAGAGTTGGTTGAACAACTGGCTTGAAATAGTGCTTTTGGATTATCTAATGTTGACATTTGGGACAGTAATAGGTCGCTCGTTGATTTTGAATTATTTTTTTAATATTACCATTGCACATAACACAGGGCTTATTATTGCGACCATAAACATTGAGTACTTGTGAAAAATAACCAGGGTTGCCGTCAACATTAGAAAAATCATTTAATGTTGTACCGCCATTATTAATTGCATCTGACAAGACCTTTTTAATGGATTCGGTCAAAATAATGTAGCGCTTTTTGGAGGTTTTACCAGCTTGTCTTTTTGGCGATATTCCGGCTAAAAATAGACTTTCAGAGGCATAAATGTTGCCTACACCGACTACAACACTGCTATCCATAATGAATGATTTAATGTTTTTTGACTTTCCTATGGATGAATAAAAAAGTGAGTTTTCATCGAAATCATAACTTAGTGGTTCTGGACCAAGTTTTTTTAAAAGTGATAGCATTTCATTTGGTTTTTGCCATAAGATTGAGCCAAACCGTCTTGGGTCATTAAATCTGATACTTGAGGAGTTGTCTAATTTGAGCTCAAAATGTTCATGTTTTTTTAATGGCTCACTGGAGGGTACCACGCTAATTGAGCCAGACATTCCAAGATGCATTACAAGCTCTCCTAGATCAAATTTTATAAGTAGGTATTTTGCCCTTCTTGTAATTTTTTTTATGATTCTATTCTTTAATGTGGAAGAAAGGTGAGAGGGTATATCCCACCTAAGTTTATTTCTGTAAATATGTACTGATAAAATTTCTCTATCCGTAATTAGTGGCTCTAGACCTCGACGCGTTGTTTCAACTTCAGGTAATTCTGGCATTAATGATATTAATGATCATTGACAAGTGCAATTTTTTTGGTGGCGCCAAAGTCAGTTTTTCCACTTCCAAGCTTTGGAATTTCATCAACTACTATAACTTTAGAGGGGTGATAAAGTGGATTAATTTTCGCATCTGAAAGTATCTTTTTTAATTCATTTTTATCTAAAGGGCTAGTTGAAAGTAGTACAATTTTTTCCCCTTTGCGTTGATCTGGTAAGCAGGTAGCAGCAATCTCTAAGCCTTTATCATTGCAGACTTCTAATATCTCCTCTTCAACAGTTGTAAGGCTGATCATTTCTCCACCAATTTTTGCAAATCTTGAATATCGATCAACGATAGTTAGAAAACCATCCTCATCTAAATGTCCTTTATCACCAGTTCGGTACCATCTATAACCATCGATTAGTTCAATTACTTCAGCAGTTTTTTCTGGCATTTTGAGGTAGCCTTTCATTATTTGCGGCCCACCGATTAATATCAACCCATCTTGACCAGTTGGAATTGGCTCTAAAGAGTCAGGGTCAATGATCCTGAACTCAGTCCCACTAAATGCTTTACCAACTGTTCCTGGCCTGTTTCTGAGCTTATATGGAGACTCAATATCAGGTAAATTTACAGATGCACCAGGCGAGGTTTCAGTCGTACCATAACCCTCGTAAACTGGCATATCAAATTTTTTTTCAAAGCCATCCCTTACTTCTGATCGGAGCTTTTCAGCTCCTGCAACTACCAATCTAAGTGACTGCAAGGATTCAGCGCTTACTTTTTTGCTTACAGTGTACATTCTAAGAAAGGTTGGCGTTCCAACTAAAATCGTTCCTGAATACTTTTGAATCCCGTTTGAAATTGTTGTTACATCTTTTGGATCAGCATGACAAACTATTGGGATACCTTCTGAGAGAGGCATTAAAGTTGTAATAGCAAACCCAAAAGCATGAAAAGTTGGAAGCGTCGACATAATAACATCACTTTCAACTGCTCCTAATTCGATGGCAGCCTGTTTTGCATTGGCAGCAATATTGCTGTGAGTTAATTCAACTCCTTTAGGAGAGCCCTCACTGCCACTTGAAAATAAAATAGCGGCAGTATCATTCATGGAAACATCCTTAAAATAACCTTTCCTAATCATACTTACGGGAAGTAAGATTGCTTTGAGAAGGGTGCTAATTCTGGATAGAGTTGAGATCTCTTCTCGAATGTCTTCAAGCATGAGAAGTTTTGAATTTGGAAAAAATGTCTCTAAATCCATACCTCTTTCCAGCATCTTATCTAAAAACTTTCTCGAAGTATAAATATGTTTGACTTCCGCCTGCTGAGCTGCAGACTGAAGAGCTTTTTTTCCTGCAGTAAAGTTAAAATTTACTATTGTCTTTCCTAATGAAAGAATTGCTATTGAGGCAATTGCACCCCCACCGCTACTAGGAAGAAGTAGACCAACATTTTGCTCAGGACTGTACTCTGCAATTTTTTTGGAAAACAAGAGAACGCCAGTTATAAACCTTTTATGCGGTATCTCGACACCTTCAATATCAGCAACTGCAAAGGCTGTTTTAGATTTTTTTGCATTCTTCAACCACGAAACATGGATTGGATCAATCCTAGAAGGGTAGTCTTGCCATTCAGCAAAAGAAGTGGGATGAGTTGACATTTTTTCTTAACCTCCAAGTAGTGCTTTCTTTAAATTTTTTTGTATTGGGTTATCGGATAAAAATATTCCAAAAAATGCCTTTTTGAAGTCTAATCCAGGAATTATTTCAACAGGATTTTTATTTTTAATTACGTGTGTTCCAATTTCAGGTAAATAAATAAACTCATAATAATCACCTTCACTTACAACACTATCAAAAGAAGAAGATAGTTGATTTATTTCTTTACTAATAGGTCCAGTGTTATTTCCAGTAGATTTTTCAAGTCCATCATTCAAAGCCTTCTTCATTGCATCAGCTGAAACCATTGTTGAGGTCACATCAATTCTTAAAGCCATAGGTTCATTAGCATTTATTATTTTGTTGGCATTTGAATTTTTAGTTTCAAGATATAAACTACCTTCATAAACTTTCATAAAGAATACAACTCTAGTTCCTTTACCATTAAGAATTAGTTTGGTATCTTGAAACTTTATGCTATTAGGAATTTCAGTTGCGTAAGTTGCTGGTATTAGAAGAGCTCCAAGAGACATTATTGAATACAGAATAAATTTCATTATGTTGATGCGCATTTCAATTTCCTAATTAACATTTATCTAAAACACTAATTATAAATACAAATATAAATAATAAAAAAACAATTAATTGATAATGAACTATTTATAATAATAGTTTTAAATACTAACAAAAACTATTATGAACCCATTAACTTCAGTAAGAGGCACAATAATTAGTGGCTTTGTTCTCGCGATTCTTGTCGCAATTTTTCTATCACCAGAGAATTCATCATTAATCACTAGAAACCTAAGTATTTGGCTCCATGTCATGTTTGGCGTAACTTGGATTGGACTTCTTTATTACTTTAATTTTGTTCAAGTTCCTGCATTGGCAGACGCTTTAGCAGATGAGGGTGGGCCAGGGCCAGCGGCTATTGGTAAATACGTTGCTCCAAGAGCACTATTATGGTTTCGCATGGCAGCTGCAGCGACATGGTTAACTGGGGCATGGGCATTATCTATCTCGCCTCAATATGGTTTTGTTGATACCTTTATTTTTCAAGCCCCAGCAGGTGCTATGATGAGTTTGGGTGCTTGGATGGGTACAATTATGCTTTTTAATGTTTGGGTTTTAATTTGGCCTAACCAGAAGAAGGTTCTTGGAATGGTTGAAGCAAGTGCAGAGGAGGTTGCTAAAGCAAAATTTACTGCTGCTATGGCTTCAAGAACTAATGTTGTATTGTCAGTTCCAATGCTTCTATGTATGATTGGAGCTGGGCATGGAGGATATTTGTTTTAATCTATATTTTTCTTAAAAAAAACCGGATTTCATCCGGTTTTTTTATTTTTGATAATTTGTAAAAAAACAACATAATAATCATACTTACTCTCAAACAGATAATTTCATAGTAATTTAAGTCAATTACAAAATTATAGATAGTGCCTGATTAAGCTGAAATAGAAGCGATTAATTAACTTTGTTGAAAAAAAACAACTATTTGTATTATTTTTTCAATTATTTGTTGACAATAAGTCAAAACTTGATTATTATTGTAATATTGTCATTTAAATTGTTAAATTGACAAAGGGCGTTAAGGTTAAACCTTAATAATTAAATATTCTAAATGGAGAATAAAATGAAAAAACTAATCGCATTATTTGCTGTATCGACGGTTGCGTCAACTTCAGCAATCGCGGGTGTTGCTCTTAGTGGTTCTGCTTCAGTATCATATGATGATAATGGATCAAGTGCTTCAGCAACTACTTACGATGCAGACTTAAGTGTTGTTGGAACAAACGGTGCTACATCACTAACAGCATCTTTTGATATTGATGGCGCTAGCATTTCTACTTCAGCTGTTGATTTAGCTACTAAAATTGGTCCTGTAACTATTGCTGCTGATATGTTTGATGAAGTATCAATTGTTACTTCTGCTGCTCAAACAAGCACTGGAGAGTCTAAAGTTGAAACTACAGATTCTAGTGTTACTGTGAGCTTAGATGCTCCAATCGGTGATGCTACGATTGCTCTAGATGATTCAGGTGATATTACTGTTTCAGGAACATGGTCTGGCGTAACTGTATCTCAAACAATGGGTGATACAGACTCTACAACTGGATCTGCATCAATTGCAGGTATGGATGTAAGTATTACTAACGAAGCTGGTGCAACTACATGGTCAGTTGGAACTACTGTAAGTGGTATTGCATTAACATTGAACAGTGATAACGACATGACTGCTACGTTTGGTCTTGCTGGAAACACTATGGTTGTTTCACACGTTGGTGCAGTAGCTGCGGCGGCTGCAACAGCTAAGAAGTGGGAAGTTGCTGCTGTAGATGCTTATTCAACTGTTGCAATCACACGTGACCTGACTTCTGGTGCTTCATTGAGCGCTACATACAAGTCATCTGATGATTCACTTACACTTAAGGCGGCTGTTACTTTCTAAATTTCTTTTAGAATGTATCGGTTAACTTAGGAATAAGTTGACATTCAAAAAACCCAGAGCTTGCTCTGGGTTTTTTTGTTTTCAAAAAAAAGAATAGTTAAATTTGATAAAATACATCCAAATTTTTTGGATAATTTAAAAAATATGTTTTTTCAAATAAAAAATCGAGCTTTATTAAGGGTATCTGGTTCAGATGCAGAGTCTTTCCTTCAAGCTCAACTAAGTAATGATATTTTTAAGCTTGATGATCAAAGCATTCAACTCAGTGCTTATTGTCAACACCAAGGGAAAATGATAGTTTTATTATGGGTAATGCGCTTTAAGGATTCTTTTCTTATTTCTTTTCCGGAAGATCTAAAAGATAAAGTTATTACAAAACTTCAAATGTTTATCATAATGTCAGAAGTAATAATTGAAGACTTTTCAGAAAGATGTTTCCAGATAGGATCAATCAACGAGAATCATAAAAATGCGTATTCAATTAATGAAAATTTGTCATTACTCATTGACTTAGATAGGCAAATAAACCAAGAATTAGATCCTAATTCAGAGATTTGGAATAAGGCCTTTATTGACTCTCAAATACCTGAAGTATTTCTATCTACGAGTGAAAAGCTTGTGCCTCAAATGCTTAATTTAGATATTAATGAAGCTGGTGTTAGCTTTTCAAAAGGGTGCTACCCAGGACAAGAAGTTGTTGCAAGGCTTCATTATTTGGGTAAAGCAAAGAGGCGATTATTTACGTTTAAGTCTGATTCTGAAATGCAAATTGGAGACAATTTGTTCTGCGCATCATCCAAGGCCGCAAAAGCAAGAGGTGATCGTTATAAAGGGAGCGGAATCGTTGTGAATAGAGTAGAATATAATTCGAAATTTTATTGTCTAGCAACTCTAGACGTTGAATTGAAAGACAATAAGATTACTATCAATAATGAATATGGTAACACACTAAAAAGAATTAACTATGAATAAAATATTATTAACATTAATAGGCTTTTTTCCAAGCCTAAGTTTCGCTTCTTCTAACATAGAAAGCTTAGACTTAACTTCTCATGCTGCTGGTTATATTGCGCTAGTAGTATTTATAGCTGCATACTTCTTTGTGATGATTGAGGAATTTACTCATTTAAGAAAGTCAAAGCCAGTTATTTTAGCTGCAGGTATTATTTGGGCAATTATTGGTTGGGTTTATGCTGTAAATGGCATTCCTCATGCTGCAGAAGTTGCAGTTAGGCACAATTTCTTAGAGTTTGCTGAACTCTTTTTATTCCTTCTAGTTGCGATGACTTACATTGAATCCATGCGAGAGCGCCTTGTATTTGACAAGTTGAAAGTTTGGCTTATATCACGAGGATTTTCATATAGGCAGCTATTCTGGCTAACTGGAATTTTAGCTTTCTTTATGTCTCCAATCGCAGACAACCTAACGACTGCTCTAGTAATGGGCGCTGTCGTATTGGCTGTCGGTGCCGGTAATGCGCGTTTTATTTCTATAGGCTTTGTGAATATTGTTGTAGCTGCTAATGCGGGTGGCGCATTCAGCCCATTTGGAGATATTACAACTCTGATGGTATGGCAGAAAGGCCTAGTTGATTTTCAGCAGTTTTTTGTTCTATTTGTTCCATCAGTGGTCAACTACCTTATACCTGCAGGTATTATGCATTTTGCCATTAAAAATGAAAAACCTAATGCAACCGTGGAAAAGGTTGATATAAAAACTGGCGGAATTCTAATTACATTTATGTTTCTTTTGACTATTGCTACTGCAGTAAGCTTCCATAATTTCCTTCACTTACCTCCTGCAATGGGAATGATGACTGGCCTTGGCTACTTGATGATTGTCAGTTACTTTGTTAAGCGTCATAATCCTAATGAAGAAAAATCAGAAAGATTTGATATCTTTAAGATGGTCTCCAGAGCAGAGTGGGATACGCTTTTATTCTTCTTTGGCGTCATTGTAAGTGTTGGTGGTCTTGGCTTTATGGGTTATTTAGCACTTGTATCTGAGGCAATGTATGTAGAATTAGGTGCGACCTATGCCAACGTTCTAGTTGGAATACTTTCTGCTATTGTTGATAACATTCCAGTAATGTTCGCAGTACTAACTATGACTCCTGACATGTCTTTAGGGCAGTGGCTTCTTGTCACGCTAACAGCTGGAGTTGGTGGTAGCCTTCTATCTATTGGATCAGCAGCTGGAGTAGCGCTTATGGGTCAATCTAAGGGTTATTACACTTTTGTATCTCACCTCAAATGGATTTGGGCTATAGCCCTAGGATATGTTGCAAGTATCTTGATGCATCTTTGGATTAATGCAGCTCTTTTTGATGTCCCAATCTAAGATCTTTCTTGACATAGGGAACTCTGCTGTTAAGTGGCGGACACCAGAATCAAATGTCTATTCCAAGAGCGTAGATAAATTTTTATTAAACACATTGCCTCAGGCTGATATAGCTTGGGTCAGTGCTGTTGCTAATTTATACATTGCTGAGGATTTAGAAACTCATTTTGATGAAGTGCATCTTGTTCATACTCAAAATAAATTTAATAATCTAAAAATCTCCTATGATGATTCATCTAGCCTTGGTTCAGATCGATTCTTTGCCATGATTGGTGCGATGGAACACTTTCCCAAAAAACCTTTACTTGTTATTGATATAGGAAGTGCAATGACTTTTGATGTAATTAATGAGGATGGATTTCATCAAGGCGGTTTAATCATGCCTGGTCTTAAAGTACTTAGAAAGAGTTTTACAATGTTTGAAACGAACGATTTATCGACTAATGTTTATGGTTTGGTGAGCAACACAACAGACGCATGGAAAAGTGGAACACAATCAATGATCTTTTCTTCAATCAATGATCAAATTGAAAAATTTAATGATATGTTTTCAGATGGAATAGTCACAATTTGTGGAGGTTTGGTTAATGAGATAAAAAATGAATTACCTGAACCCATTCAAATCTTTGATAATCTGGTTCTGGATGGTTTGGAATGTTACAGCCAAACTGTGGGATAATAAATTTAACCGTTCAATACTAATAAAAATATAATGAAAGATTATCGCGTACTATCGGGAATGCGCCCTACGGGTCAACTCCACTTAGGACATTACCACGGAGTCCTTAAAAACTGGGCTAGACTTCAAAATGAATATGATTCATACTATTTTGTTGCTGACTGGCATGCTTTCACGACTCACTACTCAGATAGAATTGATCTTGAGAAAAATGTCTCAGATATGATTGTAGATTGGCTTGCAACAGGCTTAAATCCTAACACCGCAACTTTATTTGTTCAATCAAAGGTTCCAGAGCATGCTGAGCTTCATTTGCTTTTATCTATGACAACGCCTTTAAGTTGGCTTGAGCGAGTTCCGTCATTTAAAGATCAACAAGAGAAACTTAAATCTAAAGACCTTTCAACCTATGGTTTTTTGGGGTATCCACTTCTTCAGAGTGCAGATATTTTGATGTACAAGGCTGGACTTGTTCCTGTCGGTGAGGACCAAGTTGCACATGTAGAATTTACAAGAGAGGTAGCAAGAAGGTTTAACTTTTTATACGGTAGGGAGTCTGACTTTGAAGAGAAGGCTGAGTCTGCTATTACTAAGATGGGTAAAAAGCAAGCAAAGCTTTACAGTGAATTAAGGAAGAGCTATCAGGAGACTGGAGATGATGAATCTCTTATAAAAGCAAAAGCTCTACTGGGAGAGCAGCAAAATATTACTCTTGGAGATAGGGAGAGGCTTCTGGGCTTTATAGAGGGCTTAGGAAAGATTATTCTTGTAGAACCCGAGGCGCTTTTAACTGAGGCATCAAAAATGCCAGGTCTAGATGGTCAAAAAATGTCTAAGTCCTATAATAATACGATTTCGTTAAGAGAGGATCCTGAGGTAGTTAAGCAAAAAGTTAACAGAATGCCGACTGACCCTGCTCGAATCAAATTAACAGATCCAGGCGACCCTAATAAATGCCCAGTTTGGCAAATGCATCAAATCTACTCTTCTGAGAAAACTCAAAACTGGGTTAAGGATGGTTGTACAAAAGCAAAAATTGGATGTATTGAGTGCAAAAAACCCATTGTGGATTCTATTGTTTATGAGTTGGAGCCGATCCAAGAAGAGATAGCTAAGTATGAATCTAATCCAAACCTCATACAAGAAATAATCTTTGAAGGCTCTGAGAGGGCAAGGGTTGTTGCTAAAAGTACAATGGAAGAGGTCAGAGATGCCATGGGGATAACTTACTAAGTTAGGTAGATCATGTCTGAGAGAATACAAAAACTCATCGCCAATGCTGGCTATGGCTCAAGACGCTGGGCTGAGAGATTAATCGAACAGGGCAGGATATCAATTAATAATCAGGAAGCCAAGCTCGGTGATAAGGCTATCATTTCGGATAAGGTTACTATCGATGGAAGGTTAATTGACCTTGGTAGATACTCAGAAGAAGAAACAAAGGTATTGATCCTCAATAAGCAGGCTGGTGTCATTTGTTCCAATAAGGATGAAGAAGGTCGACAAAGTGTCTTTGAATTCCTACCCGATAACACTCGATGGGTTATGGTAGGTCGTTTAGATCTTAATACATCAGGCTTGTTACTCTTTACAAACAACGGTGATTTGGCTAATAAATTAATGCACCCAAGCTCTGAAATAGATCGAGAATATGCAGTCCGCGTTTTAGGTAAGGTGGAAGATGAGCACATCAAGAAGCTCACAAATGGTATCGAGTTAGAGGATGGTTTCGCTAAATTTCATAGAGTGACAATTGGGGGAGGTGAGGGCGCTAACCGCTGGTATCACGTAGTTGTTAGAGAAGGAAGAAAAAGAGAAGTCAGAAGGCTCTGGGAAGAGCTAGATTTCAAGGTATCTCGTCTAATCAGAACAAGATTTAGTGACATCCGTTTGCCTGAAAAACTGAGAGCGAATCAATCAGTATATTTAAAGCCCAAACAGGTTCAGGCGCTCTTAAAGTCAGTCGACTTATAGGCCAAAATTATAATTTTTTTCTAGACTAAAATACATATTTTGGATGGATTATCATTCTTGATATAGCCTATGTGTCAAGTATAATGGCGTCTTTAGATTTAAATAAACATAAGCCAGAATGTCTGACTATAAAAATACCTTAAACTTGCCTGCGACAGATTTTCCAATGAAGGCCAACTTAGCGAACCGTGAAGGCGGCTTTCTCAAGGAGTGGCATGATCAAGATTTAAATCAACAGATTCGAAATAAATTCAAAGGTAATCCTTTGTTTGTTTTGCATGATGGACCGCCTTATGCAAATGGCGATATTCATATTGGCCATGCTGTTAATAAGGTATTAAAGGATGTTATTGTAAAAAGTAAAACACTCTCCGGTTTTGATTCTCCTTACGTACCTGGATGGGACTGCCATGGTCTTCCAATCGAGCATATGGTTGAGAAAAAGAAAGGCAAGGTTGGACATAAAATCACTGCTGATGAGTTCAGAGCTGCTTGCAGAGAATACGCTGATAAGCAAATTGAAAAACAAAAGATTGATTTTAAGAGACTAGGAATTATTGGTGACTGGGACAACCCCTATTTAACAAAAAATTTCAAATATGAGGCTGACATTGTTCGCTCATTAGGAAAGATTGTTAAAAATGGCCACATTACAAAAGGCTTTAAGCCAGTTCATTGGTGCACTGAGTGTTCTTCTGCATTAGCAGAGGCAGAGGTGGATTACAAGGATAAGAACTCTGATACAGTCGATGTTGCATTCAAAGTTAAGGGCAATTTTTTTGCGCAAGAAAAACCGGTATCTCTAATCATTTGGACGACAACTCCATGGACACTTCCCGCAAATGAAGCGGTATCTTTGCATCCTGAATTAAATTATGCACTTGTTGATATAGGTAAGAGTCTGTTTCTCTTATCAGAGGAGTTGCTAGAGTCTTCTCTCGAGAGATACGGTATACAAAATTTTAAAAAATTAAACAAGGTCTACAAGGGCTCTGAACTCGAAGGAGTTATGCTTGAGCACCCTTTTTACGATAAAGAGGTCCCTGTGATACTCGGTGAACACGTTACTACCGAAGCAGGAACAGGGGCAGTTCACACGGCTCCAGCACACGGACAAGATGACTATATAGTTGGTCTTAAATATAACCTGCCAGTAGACTGTCCTGTTGATGGCAGAGGCGTATTTATTGAGTCTACTGAGGGCGTTGGTGGCGAGTATATTTTTAGAGCTAATTCAACTATTATTGGCCTCCTTGATGCAAAAGGTACTCTTGTCAAGCATGAGCCAATAACTCATTCATATCCCCACTGTTGGAGACACAAAACACCTGTCATTTTTCGAGCTACTCCTCAATGGTTTGTCTCAATGACACAGAGGAACTTGAGAGATAGGGTCAATGCAGAGATTCCAAAGGTTAAATGGATTCCTAATTGGGGTCAAAAACGAATTGAACTCATGGTGGGAAATAGACCAGACTGGTGTATTTCTCGTCAAAGATATTGGGGTTCACCCATAACATTATTTGTCAATAAAAATACTGGCGAGCTGCATCCTGATACCGAGTCTTTATTTGAAGTAATAGCAAAAAAAATTGAGGTTGAAGGTATTGAAGCATGGTTTAAGCTTAACGCTGAAGAGGTGTTAGGGTCTGATTCAAAAGATTACGAGAAGACAACGGATACTCTAGATGTCTGGTTTGATTCTGGAGTCAGCCATTATGCCGTTTTGAATGCAAGTGATTACCTACCTGATGTGGCTGATATGTATCTAGAGGGTTCTGATCAACATCGTGGCTGGTTTCAATCTTCTTTGTTAACCTCCTGTGCAATTAATGATAGAGCGCCTTACAAACAAGTTTTAACTCACGGCTTTACGGTTGATCAAAACGGGTACAAGATGAGTAAGTCTCTAGGAAATGTCATACCACCGCAAAAAGTTGTTAACTCTCTTGGTGCTGATATATTAAGACTTTGGATAGGCAGTACGGACTATTCGGGTGAGATGACTGTCTCAGATGAAATTCTCAATAGAAGTGCTGATAGCTATAGAAGAATCAGAAATACGATGCGCTTTATGTTGGCCAATATGCAAGGATTTGATCCAGATAAAGATTTAGTTAAAAATGAAGAAATGATTTTATTAGATCGATGGATTGTCTCTAAAACATTTGATCTTCAGCAGAATATTATTACAGAGTATGATAATTATAATTTTCATTTTGTCATGAAATCAATTCTAAATTTTTGTACTAACGATCTTGGGGGTTTTTATCTCGATATCATTAAAGATAGACAGTATACAACTCAGGCTGATTCATTGGCAAGGCGTTCAGCGCAAAGTGCATTGTTCCATATCTCTCATGCTATGGTAAGGTGGCTTGCTCCAATTCTTTCGTTTACAGCTGAGGAGATCTGGCAGTTTCTTCCTGGCGCAAGTAATAAGAGTGTCTTTTTAGAGACATGGTATGTGGGCTTAAAAGGTAATTTTGACAATATGGCTATTGAAACAGCCAGAGATATTAATACGCATCTAAGAAAAGAGCTTGAGGAAATGCGCCGGAATAAGGACATCGGGTCATCACTCGACGCTGAGGTTGATATCTACTGTAATCAAAAGAATTATCAAGCCTTGTTAGAGCTTAAGAATGAATTAAGGTTTGTTTTTATTACTTCAGAAGCAAACCTCTATGAACTGAGTAAAAAATCAACTGATGCTAAAGAGATCGATAGTTCTCTTGCAATAAGAGTAAGAAAGAGTACTCATCAAAAGTGCGTTCGTTGCTGGCATCATCGCCCTGAAATTGGTGAGAACAAGAGCTATGTTGATTTATGTGGGCGTTGCATAGAAAATGTATCTGGGGAAGGTGAACATAGGATATTTGCTTAATGTCAGATAAATCAAAAATTCTTAATGTAGAACTTGCCGATAAATCCTATCCGATTTATATTGGTTCTGATTTGCTGTTTTCGAACTTCATGATTACTGATCACATTCAAGGCAAGCAGGTAATGATTGTAACAAATACAACTGTTGCTCCATTATATCTTGAAAAGCTTAAAGCAGCTCTGGAAGGCTTTAATGTTGAGTCAGTTGTTTTGCCAGATGGAGAGAAATTTAAGACGTTTGAGACGTTAAATAAAGTTTTTAATGCACTTTTGAAGGCTAAATTTGATAGAAGCTCGACACTTGTTGCTTTAGGAGGTGGTGTAGTTGGAGATATTACTGGTTTTGCTGCAGCTTCCTATCAAAGAGGGGTTAATTTTATTCAAGTGCCTACAACACTTCTCTCACAAGTTGATTCAAGCGTTGGCGGTAAAACTGGAGTCAACCATGAATTGGGTAAAAATATGATTGGTGCCTTTTACCAACCAAAAGCAGTCATTATCGATGTTGATACACTAGATACTTTGAGCGATCAAGAATATTCCGCTGGAATGGCTGAGGTCATTAAGTATGGTCTTCTTGGTAACGCCGATTTTCTCTCTATGCTAGAGAGTAATATTGAGTCAATTATGGCTCGCAATAAAGATTTAATCATAGAGATTATTTTTAACTCTTGCAAAGATAAAGCTAGCATTGTAGCACTCGATGAATTTGAAAGAGGAAAGAGGGCACTATTGAACTTTGGCCACACATTTGGCCACGGAATAGAAAATGCATTTGGTTACGGTAATTATCTTCATGGAGAGGCTGTTTCAATAGGAATGGTCATGGCGGCCAAACTCTCTATGGATGAAGGGCATTTATCACATGAAGATGCGATACGAGTTGAAAGCATTCTCTCAAAAGCTAATTTACCAATAGCTATCAAAAAGAGTATTGATAGCGAAACATTGATAGAGGCAATGTCAATGGATAAAAAGTCAATTGATGGCAAAATTCGCTTAGTTCTATTAAAAAGTCTAGGTGATTCTTACCTCACAGACTCGTACTCAAAAGAAAATTTTAATAGAGTAA
>CABXDP010000008.1 GCA_902511025.1 uncultured Gammaproteobacteria bacterium
GGGCAGTATGAAAGGATTTACAGAAAAGATATGTGGCGGAGAGAGAGGGATTCGAACCCTCGATAGGAGTTAAAGCCTATACTCCCTTAGCAGGGGAGCGCCTTCAGCCACTCGGCCACCTCTCCGAAGAAGGCATATTATACTGCAATTATATTGAAGGAGTATTTTAGAAATAAGCCTTTTGAAAAATATTATTCTACAATTTCAAAATCATGAGTAATGGAGGCTGTTTTACCCAACATGATTGATGCTGAGCAGTATTTTTCAGCTGACAGTGTAATTGCTTTTTCAACTTTTTTAGGATCTAAATCTTGTCCTTTGACAATGAATTGGATATGAATATCGGTAAAGACTTTTGGATGCTCATCTGCTCTCTCAGCGCTCAATTTAGTTTCGCAATTTGTAAAGTCTTGGCGCATTTTTTTTAGCGTAGTGACAACATCAATCATAGTGCAGCCGGCAACACCCAGTAAAAGCATTTCCATTGGCCTGACCCCAAGATTGTCACCACCAATTTCTGGTGGACCATCCATGGTAATGCTATGCCCACTATGAGACTTGCCCACCATAAGCATTCCATCAACCCAATTTACAGATATATTCATTTAAAAAACTCCTTAAGTTTTTGACCAGGATCAGAATCCCTCATAAAAGTCTCACCAATCAAAAAACCAAACACGTTGTTTTGATGCATTAATTCGACATCTTGTTTGGTTTTGATGCCTGACTCTGTAATCACAAGCTTATCATCGCTAATTTCTGAGAGTAAGTCAATGGTCGTTTGAAGAGTGACCTCAAAATTACGAAGGTTTCTGTTGTTTATGCCAAGCAGTGGTAAATCTAATTTCAAGGCGCGATTAAGCTCATCTCGATCATGCACTTCAACGAGTGTATCCATCCTGAGTGATGTGGCTAAATCGCTTAAATCTTTCAGTTCGTCATCATCAAGACAAGATGCAATTAACAAT
Source organism: uncultured Gammaproteobacteria bacterium (assembly GCA_902511025.1). Lineage (GTDB taxonomy): Bacteria > Pseudomonadota > Gammaproteobacteria > PS1 > Pseudothioglobaceae > Pseudothioglobus. The sequence goes on from CABXDP010000008.1 coordinate 969, forward strand.
ATACAGTCTGCGCCAATGGCTCTAGATTCATAGACCTGATAGGGGTGAATAATAAAGTCTTTTCGAATGACTGGAATTGTTACCGCCGCTCTTGCTTTAATTAAGAATAAGGGATCTCCCTGAAAAAAATCTCGATCAGTTAATATCGAAAGGCAGCTAGCTCCTCCATTCTCATAACTTTGTGCTATTTCAACTGGATCAAAGTCTTCCCTGAGAACGCCTTTGCTCGGAGAAGCTTTCTTAATTTCAGCAATAATGCCGCTCTCGTGTTTTTGGACTTTATTGTGCAAAGCCTTATAGAATCCTCTACTAGAATAAGCATTAGAAGACAATTCAATCATTCTTTCGAGTGGAACTCTACTTATTGAATCTGTAATTTCTTCGTGCTTTCTAGAGACAATTTTTTTAAGAATGTCAGGTGTTTTTTGAGCCATGCTTCTAAGGATTTCGTAACTATCTCTATTTTAAACGAATATAATTTACGTATATATTTATGTATTGAGCAAAGTTCATGAATTTACTAGATTTTCAAGCAGGGATCGAACACCCATTTTTTTTGATTGCTGGGCCGTGCGTTATTGAATCAGAGGCCTTAGCAATGGAGAGCGCTGGTTATTTAAAGAAAGTTTGCGAAGAGCTAGACATCAACTTTATATATAAGTCTTCTTTTGATAAGGCGAATAGAACCAGTGCAGATAGTTTTCGCGGCTTGGGATTAGAAAAAGGTCTTCGGATACTCGAAAAAGTTAAATCTGAAGTTGGTGTTGCAGTTTTGACTGATGTTCATGAAGACACGCCTTTAGGTGAAGTGAGTTCAGTAGTTGACGTTCTTCAAACACCTGCTTTTCTGGTTAGACAAACCAATTTCATTCAAAATGTTTGCAATCAAGGGCTTCCTGTCAATATTAAGAAAGGCCAATTTCAGGCGCCGTGGGATATGGAGAATGTTGTTGAGAAAGCTAAATCTACTGGCAATGAGAAAATTATGATTTGCGATAGAGGTACTTCATTTGGTTATAACACTCTGGTTTCAGATATGAGAGGACTATCCAGTATGAGGTCAACTAATTGCCCCATAATTTTTGATGCAACTCACTCTGTTCAGCAGCCTGGAGGGATGGGCACAACATCAGGCGGGCAGAGAGAGATGGTTCCTGTTCTGGCCAGAGCAGCTGTAGCTTCTGGAGTCTCAGGTGTATTTATGGAGACTCATCCAAATCCTAATCAGGCAAAAAGTGATGGTCAAAACTCCATGCCAATGAACTTAATGTTTACTCTTCTAGAGACTCTCAAAGAGATTGATGCAGTGACCAAAAAAAATAACTTATTAGAGGACTCGATCAATGACTAGGATTGCTATCAACGGATCAAAAGGAAAAATGGGACAAACACTTATTGAGGCAATCAATTCCACTTCTCAATCAGAATTTGGCGCTGGTTTTGACAAAGGTGACAGCTTAATTGACTCAATAAGCAATTTCGAGGTACTGATTGATTTTTCGAGACCAGAAGCTTCTCTTAGTGCATTATCTGTCTGCAAGTCTTCAGGCAAAGCAATGGTAATTGGCACTACTGGATTTGCTGATAGTGAGCTTGAACTCATTGAACAAGCTTCAAAGGAAATTCCAATTGTTTTTGCACCTAACATGAGCGTTGGGGTGAACTTGACCCTTAAAATTTTAGAGACCTCGGCAAAAGTTATCGGACCCGATTCAAGTATTGAAATTATTGAGGCTCACCACCGCTATAAGGTTGACTCACCCTCTGGAACTGCACTTAAAATGGGTGAGGTTGTTGCTAATGCACTTGGACGCAATTTATCTGAATGTGCAGTTTATGGTCGTGAAGGCATTGAAGAACCAAGAGATATGAATACGATTGGTTTTTCATCCATTAGAGGTGGAGACGTTGTCGGTGAGCATACTGTTGCTTTCTTTATGGATGGAGAAAGGGTTGAAATAACTCACAAGGCCTCATCTCGAATGATTTATGCAAATGGTGCAGTCAGAGCAGCTAATTGGTTATCTGACAAGCCTAGTGGTCTTTATTCAATGCAAGATGTATTAGAACTTTAGGGATAAGTTATGCTTTATGCCATTATTTCTCAAGATGTTGAAAACAGTCTAGAAAAGAGAAAAAGAGCTAGACCTGATCATGTTGCTAGACTTAATCGGCTTAAAGACCAAGGGCGACTTATTTTGGCAGGCCCACATCCATCGATTGATGTTTCAGAGCCAGGTGAAGCAGGTTTTTCTGGTTCTTTAATTGTTGCTCAGTTTGATGGCCTTGAAGAGGCAAGAGATTGGGCAGATGCAGACCCTTACGTCTCTGCTGGAGTTTACTCAAGTGTCGTCATAAAGCCATTCAACAAGGTTTTGCCTTAAAGCCTCCCAATGCTTTTGTTTTTCGAGGATAATTTGGCACTTTTATAAAATCATGAAGTCCTTAGGAGAGAAAGGCAGCTCAAAGTCTTATAATTAATGATTACAGTAAAAAATTTATCAAAGCATTTTGGCGGAATCAAGGCAGTCGACGGTGTTGATTTGCATATCGATAGAGGGTCAATCACTGGTTTAGTTGGCCCAAATGGTGCTGGCAAAACAACTATGTTTAACCTGATTGCTGGACTCTATCAGCCGACAGACGGCGAAATCATTCTTGACGGTGAAGATGTCACGGATCTCACCTCCCACCAACTATTCCATAAAGGTTTACTTAGAACATTCCAAATTGCTCATGAGTTTCCAACACTCAGTGTCCTTGAAAACTTAATGATGGTTCCAGCAGATCAGCTTGGTGAGAATCTTATGAATTCCTGGTTAAAACGAAAGCAAATACGCGAGGAAGAAAAAGCTCTTCAGACCAAAGCAGAAGAGGTTGTTGATTTTTTGAGTATAAGTCATCTCAAAAATGAGAGAGCAGGGAACCTGTCAGGTGGCCAGAAAAAATTATTAGAGTTAGCTCGAACCATGATGGTTGATGCTAAAGTTGTTCTTCTTGATGAAGTTGGTGCGGGGGTTAATAGAACTCTCCTTAAACAAATTGGTGATGCAATTGTTCGGCTTAATGAGGAGAGAGGCTATACATTTTGCATGATTGAGCATGATATGGATTTTATCTCTAGGCTTTGTGATCCAGTAGTAGTTTTGGCTGAAGGCCAAATTTTGACCAGTGGAACTCCGGATGAAATTAAGAGTAGTGATGCTGTAATTGAAGCCTATCTCGGTAAAGGCATCAAAACCGAGGCAGCAAACTAATGGCTTATCTTGAAGGTAAAAATCTAGTTGCCTCTTATGGCGTTGTTCCAATTCTTCATGAGTGCTCTGTTGAGGTGGAAAAAGGAGAGCTTGCGGTTATAGTTGGTCCTAATGGTGCTGGTAAATCAACGGTTATGAGAGTTCTTTTGGGAATGTTAGATGCTTCTGCGGGCTCAGTAACATTAGATGGAAATGATATTTCAATGCTTTCTACTCAGGACAGAATCAGCCAAGGTTTAGCATTCGTGCCACAAACAAAAAATGTTTTTCCATCAATGACAGTAGAAGAAAATCTTCAGATGGGTGGCTTTATTAGGAAAGATGATATTAGCAAAACGATTGAAGAAGTCTATGAATTATTTCCAATACTTTATGACAAAAGAAAACAACTCGCAGTGCAATTATCTGGTGGGCAAAGACAACAGGTTGCGTTTGGTAGAGCTATGATGACAAAGCCTTCGGTGATGCTTCTAGATGAGCCAACAGCAGGTGTTTCTCCAATTGTTATGGATGAAATTTTCTCTAACATCTTGGATGTTAGAAATGCTGGAATGGCGGTACTAATGGTTGAGCAGAATGCTCAACAGGCACTAAATATTGCAGATAAGGGTTTTGTTTTAGTCTCTGGACGCAACGAACATACCGGAACGGGCAAGGAGCTTATCAATGACCGTGAAGTTCGAAAGAAGTTTTTGGGAGGTTAGATGTCAGACTCAATTGATATCATTAACGCATTCGCCCTATTGACAAACTTTGTCATTCTCCCAGCACTATCGTATGGTTCTCAGTTGGCACTTGGCGCTTTAGCGGTGACCTTAGTCTATTCAATTTTGAGGTTTTCCAACTTTGCTCAGGGTGATAGCATGGCTTTTGGAACAATGCTCGTAATTATTATTAGTGGCTATATGATTAGTAAAGGCTGGACTATCACGGGTTTTCCTACAGCCATTTTGGCGATTCCGTTGGCTTTAGTTGGTATGTCAATTTACCTACTGGCAATGGATAGATTAGTTTATAAACACTACAGAAAAATTAAAGCAAAGCAGAATATCGTGGGCATTACGGCTTCGATCGGCGTTATGTTCGTGACTGGAGGTATTGTCAGATTTATTCTTGGAGCTTCAGCACAGAGGTTTGGTGATGGCGAGAGATTTATTTTTTCTGTTAGAGAATTCAAAGCATTCACTGGGCTTCAGCAGGGAATTGCCTTTAAGACATCACAATTTTTAACGATTACTCTTGCAATATTGCTTGTTGCTTTTCTGTTTTATTTTCTACAAAAAACTAAAACAGGAAAAGCAATGAGGGCTTATTCAGACAATACAGAGTTAGCTCTTCTTTCTGGCATTGACCCCGATAAAGTAGTTAGGATTACCTGGTTACTCGTTGCTCTTTTTACAACGATTGCCGGAACACTATATGGCCTCGATAAAGGCTTTGCACCTCAGCAGTATCATTTATTGCTTTTACCAATTTTTGCATCAGTTATTGTTGGAGGAATTGGATCTCCAATTGGCGCTATTGCAGGAGCCTTCTTGGTTGCATTTTCTGAGATACTTCTTACGTATGCATACAAGAAATTCTTGATCTATTTACTTCCGCTCTCAATGCATCCAAGTTCACTGGTTCAGCTCATCGGAACAGAATACAAATACGCAATATCCTTTGTCATTTTGGTTATTGTCCTTTTAATTAGGCCTACAGGAATATTTAAAGGTAAGGTGATTGACGGTGATTAACATGAATACTTTTTTTCAGGACAATAAAGCTTTTATTTACTTTGCTATTATGGCGTTGATACTTGTTTTTGTTGGTATGAATCAGTCTTGGGCGTTAGCCTTAGGGATTATAAATATGTCACTAATATCAGCCATAATGGCCCTTGGAGTTAATATTCAATGGGGCTATGCGGGCTTAATGAATGTCGGAATTATGGGCTTTGCTGCTCTAGGCGGGGTTAGCGTCGTTTTAATTGCTCAGCAGCCTGTATCTGAAGCAGTAGATGCTGGCGGTTTTAAAATGTTTATTGCATTGATTATGGGAGCTGCAACGATTACTGCAGGAATATTTCTTAATCGAAAAGGTATTAATAAATGGCTGATAGCAGCGATTGTAGTTATTGGATACCTTTTTACAAGATACTATTTCTCTGAGGCTGCAGATATCATTGAAAAAGTAGATCCTGCAATTACAGGATACTTAGGTGGATTTGGCCTCCCAATTGCATTCTCATGGGTCATTGGAGGCGCCATTGCTGCTGGAGCAGCCTGGTGGGTTGGAAAGATAACTTTGGGTTTAAGGACTGATTACCTTGCCATTGCAACTCTGGGTATATCTGAAATTATTTTGTATGTCATTAAAAATGAAGACTGGTTTGTAAGGGGCCTTAAGAATGTTTATGGACTTCCAAGACCTGTGCCCTATGAGGTTGACATGCAGCAATCTGAATGGTTTCAGAATTTAATCGCTTGGATTAATAGAGGTGAACTTCAGTTGCTTTCTCAAACAGAACAGATCGAAAAGTTGACGGATTATGTCAGAGAGGCTGCTGTTGTTTTTGTAAAGCTCTGTTATTCAGGTTTGTTTATCGCAATTCTTGTAGCTTTTATTGTTCTTTCAAATCTTGCTTTGAATTCTCCTTGGGGCAGAAAAGTAAGGGCGATTCGAGATAATGAAGTGGCAGCTTCAGCTATGGGGAAGGACATTAAGCGTCAACATCTTCAGATTTTTGTTCTGGGCTCAGCTATTGTAGGAGTCGCTGGAGCTTTATTGGTGACCTATGATGGAATATTTATCCCTACTTCATATCTTCCCCTGAGGTTTACTTTTTTAATATGGGTTATGGTTATTCTTGGAGGGTCAGGTAATAATATGGGCTCAGTATTGGGTGCGTTTATCATCTGGTTTATATGGATTCAGTCTGGACCTATGGGGCTTTGGTTTGTTGAAATGCTGAGTAATAACATGTCAGAGGGGAGCTCATCACTAGAGTTTATTGAAGATCGAGTCCACTATCTTAGGCTGGTCTTTATGGGGACCATATTGCTTCTCATTATGAGATTTTCGCCGAGCGGCCTTCTTCCTGAAAAAAATAAACAGCTATAATTTGCCTTAAAATACCCTTTAGCTTGCTTTTTCTTTGAGTTTTTTTTTCAGATATTTTTAACACAAACTACTGGAAACTGTTTATCATTACCGGTGAATCCCTTTGGAAATACGTCTCAATTTGAATTGAGCGTAGGGAATCTTTTTTTTATATTAGGAGACAAAATGAAAAGTTATTTAAAGACAACAGCTGGCGTAGTATTGTCAGCAACGATGGCAACTGCATCTTATGGAGCAACTGTCAACGTAGGAGAGCTTCAAGGATTTACAGGCCCTCTTGAATCAATGATTGGTGCTATGTCAGGTGGTGCAAACCTTGCAGTGACTGAGGCAAATGCTTCAGGTGCATATCTTCAAGGAACAATTAATGTAATTCAAGGTGACTCAGTATGTATTGACGCGGCGGTTGCAATTGCACAAGCTGAAAAAATGGTAAATGATGATAATGTTATGGCTATTATGGGCCCTAACTGTTCTGGAAATACTGGTGCTGTAATTACAAACGTTTTAGTACCAAATGGTATCGTTTCAATTTCACCTTCGGCTACTTCACCAGCTCTAACAACTTTAGAAGATGGTGGTTGGTTCTTTAGAACTGCACCTTCAGATGCAAGACAAGGTCCAGTACTAGCTAGTATTGCAATGGCAAGAGGTCAAACTGATATGGCTGTAACTCACTCAAACAGTGACTATGGTAAGGGTTTAGCTGATGCATTCGTTACTGCTTATGAAGCCATGGGTGGAACGGTTACAGTAATGGCTGGACATGATGATGATAAGGCGGATTACTCTGCTGATGTTGCAGCACTATCTGCTGGTGGATCAGCTACTCTAGCTATTTTGGGTTATGCAGATACTGGAGGCAGAGGAATTATCGCTGCTTCAGAGGATACTGGTGCGTTTAGCGACTATGTATTCGGTGATGGTATGATCAGTGATGTAACTGCTGGCGCTGTTGCAGATGGTTCATGGGGTACACTCCCTTCTCCAGATGCTGCACTTGGTGCTAACTGGAAAGCAGTAGCCGCAGCTGGTGGTGTTGATGGATCAGGTGTTTACTCTGCTGAATCTTATGACGCTATGGCGCTTATTATTCTAGCTTCACAAGCTGCTGGATCAACTGACAGAGCTGCTATCCAAGCACAAGTGTTGAATGTTGCTAATGCTCCAGGTACAGAATGTCATGCTGGTAAGCTTAAAGAATGCTTGAAGATGATTTCAGGCGGCATGCCGGTTGACTATGTTGGTGCTACTGGCGTAGAAATGGATGCAGGTGGAACAGCTAATGGCTCATACGCAGAGCGTGAAGTTATTGGTGGTGCATTTACTGATGTAAAAATTCATAAGTAAAAAGCCTCAAATATCTATTAAAAAGCCCATCAAATTGATGGGCTTTTTTTAACTATCCAAAAAATCAAATCAGTAATTTATAATTTTATTTTCATTGATACTATAATGTAACTAGAGATCGAATTTGAGGATTTAGCAAATGAATAATAATGAAATCTTAGAAAGTATTAAAAAAGCTTTTAAAATTACTTTTGAAAAGCTTGATAACCATTACATGTTCTATCTTGATGAAATGGTTACGCCAAAACTTATTACTTTATTTTATTGGATACTCTTGTTCGCCTTTATTACAAAAGGGCTAGGTGATATTTTTCTGGAAGGAGATTTTTGGAGAGGTCTGGTTTGGGTTGTTGGGGGCTCACTAGCTTCGAGAGTTGCCTGCGAAATGGTCGTTATTTTGTTTAGAATTAATGAGAACCTTAATGAGATTAATGAAAAAACTTCAGAAAATGACACTCTGAGTCATACCAGCTTCGAGAAAGATTACTATAAACATTAAAAAGTAATCAAAGACTTATTTAGTCTACAATTAAACTTTTTCCTTTTATTAAAGCCTAATGAATAAAGGTATTGTCTTTATCCTTTCTGGGTATCTAATGTGGGGTTGTTTCCCAATATATTGGGCATTGCTCAATCATGTTAATTCTTCTGAGGTGCTTTTCCATAGAATCTTATGGTCAGTTCCAGTTTTATTTTTCTTAGTCTATTTTAAAACTTCATGGAAATTGAACTTAAAGGAGTCGTTATCCTCAAGAAAAGAATTAATTTTTTTGCTCATTACTTCTATTCTTATAACTATTAATTGGGGTTGTTATATCCTTGCAGTTAACTTAGGCAGAGTAGTAGAGGCTTCTATGGGTTATTTCTTATCACCAGTAATCAATATGATTGGAGGCTATATTTTCTTTCATGAAAGGATTTCAAAGTTAAAACAATTGGCAGTTTTTTTTGCTACAGTTGGTGCGTTATATTATGTTTTAAGTGGAGACTCATTTCCATGGTTAGGGTTCATAGTAGGATTCACTTTTTCAGCTTATGGAATTGCAAGAAAAGCAATGTCTTCATCTGCAGTCCCAGGACTATACATTGAAACACTCATTTTGCTTCCATTTTTCTTAATTTTTTCTATATGGTTTTACTCAAACTTCGAAGCTGCATTTTTAAATATTGATATTTCTACCGATGTTTTATTATTTCTGGCAGGCGCTGTAACGGTTATCCCTCTGGCTTTGTTTAATGCTGGAGCTAAGCTTCTTCCAATGACAACTGTTGGAATTTTATTTTTAATTACTCCAACAATCCAATTTCTTGTTGGTTATTATTTACAAAATGAGCAAGTTAACTCAAACCAATTGATAGGATTTATTGGGGTATGGACGGGACTTATTATGTATTCTTATGGACTTATAAAAGAAAGGTGAGAATAAACTAATTTTATTTTTTTTGCTAAGTTTGATAGATAGTTATGAAAAAAACAAAAAGAATGATTTCTTCAATTTATGACACATTAAATGCTTCTGATTCAGATGAACTAGGGGGTATTTACAAGAATTGGGCTAAAAACTATGAGTATGACGTCATTAATTTGGCAGGGTATGTAGGACATTTAATAACCTCTGAGCTACTTTTAAGTTATTTGAAAAAGGATAAAGCAAAGGTTCTTGATGCAGGATGTGGAACGGGTTTGGTAGGGGAGTTTCTCTTCAAAAATAATTTTAAAAATATTGAAGGTATTGATTTTTCTAAAGAAATGCTTAGTATAGCTAGTAATAAAAAAGTATATCAATCATTAAAATTAGTCGATTTAACAAAAAAACTTGATTATAAAGATAGCGTGTTCGATGCTGTAATTTGTGCTGGTACTTTTACTTGTGGACATGTTGGTCCAGAAGCGCTTAGAGAGCTCGTTAGAATAACAAAAAAAGGCGGATATATTTGTTTTACTGTAAGAAAACAGGAGTGGGAAGCTGCACCTTATGAAAAAGTTATTCAAAGCCTAGAAGACTCTATGTCATGGTTGGAGGTGGAGCGGCATACTTCAGATTACAATACCCAGGAAGGTATAAGCTGTCAATTATGTTTGTTTCAAGTAACTAAATTAATATTATGATTTCAGCTCTTTTAATTTAAGATAAAGCTATTTATTTTCAAGACGAGCGCTTAGGAATGAGTTCTGCATTCCAGCATTTTCTGCATTTTTATAAATTTCCAGAAATACCTTATTAATTGCAGAAGCATCAGGCTGATCTCTCAAAAGATCTGAAATATATTCCATATCTTTAACAGTATTAGCAATAGTAAAAACATAACCATCATGCGTCCCTGCAATTGCCTTTGGTGCTATTCGATCTAGGCTCATTGAGTGACCAGAGCCTTGTGATGCAAGTTTATAAAATTTCTCCCAATCAACTCCAAGGTTATTTGCTGCTTTCATTGCCTCAACAACTAAAGTAGCTGTACCAAGTGCTAAAAAGTTGGAGATGAGTTTAGTTTTTGCTCCCATTCCCAAGTCTCCAAGCCACTCAATTTCAGAACAACAGGGTTTAAGAATATTACTAGCAATTTTAAAATCACCCTCATCGCATCCTACTATTGCTCCCAGCATAGCATCCCATGACTGTTTTTGACCCCCTGTGAGAGGTGCTTCTACATACCTTAGTTTTGCTTTTTTTGCGTTTTTGCCCAGCTTCTCTACTGATACTAAATCATTGGTTGTACAGTCAATAATTAGAGTTCCTGGAGAAAGCAAGGAAAATAATTCATCACATACTGAGATTGCAATTTTTGAATTTGGAAGACATAAAATAAAGCAATTACAGCGACTTACCATTTCGGATAATGACGCCATCTCCTTCGCGCCTAATGATACAAGTGCTTTGATAGGGCGCCTATTTTTATTGGCAATAATACTTACTTCATTACCAGCTTTAAGTAGATTTTGAACCATACCTTGGCCCATGATTCCAGCACCAATGAATCCAATTTTATTTTTTTTAACCATTTTTTTTGTAGGATTTTTTACTAAAGACTCCATCCACCATCTACAATTTGAAAGGTACCTGTAGTGAATTTTGAGTCATCACTTGCAAGGTGAATAAGAATGCCTGTAACCTCTTCTGCAGAAGCAAATCTACCAATTGGTTGGCGTGCTAAAAACTCTTTTCTTGATTTTTCATAGTCCCCACTATCATGCATTCTTTGTTCTATAGAGGGTGTCAATATTGTTCCTGGACAGAGTGCATTGCATCTTATACCTTCACTAACATAATCAGCAGCTACAGCACGTGTAAGTCCAAGAATAGCGGCCTTTGTGGAGCCATAAAGGCATCGGTTGGGAGCACCCTTTATTGATGAAGCTACAGATGCCATATTAATAATAGAGCCATCTTTTTTTTCTAGCATTCCAGGCAAGTAGGCTCTGATCAGACGGAATTGGGATCTAACATTTAATGTATAGGAGAAGTCCCAGTCATCATCAGACATATCCATAATAGTTCCATTATGAACAAAACCTGCACAATTAAATAAGGTGGTCAAAGTTCCTGTTTTTTCTGGAGCTTTAGCAATTGCAACTGGATCCATAACATCTAACTCAAAAGTTTCAATTTCTTTATTTTCTGCAGATAGAGTTTCTAAAGTATCTCTATTTATATCTGTCGCAAAAACCTTAGCACCTTCATTAGCCATAGCGATTGCAGCAGCGCGACCCATACCTTGTCCAGCAGCTGTTATCAAAACTTTCTTACCCATCAACCTATTCATCAGATTAACTCCTTAACAATGTCAGTTTAAATTTATATAACATTATAAGTACTATTTGATTTTTATTAAAGTTTGTAAGTAGTATATAATCTGTTTTTTTTCGAAATGATCCACTATGTCTTATCTTACTAAGCTTAAAGGTTCTCCGGCATCCATTCCACCAAGACCATCATTCAAAGAAATAAGCTTTATTTCTTTAGGTGCATTTTTTGCGGCGTGTGTAGTTGGTTTTTTAGCCTATTACACAAATGAGCCAATCATTATGGGTTCATTTGGTGCATCAATTTTTGTTTTATTTGTGCTTCCTGACTCTCCATTTGCACAACCTCGTAATGTCATTTTTGGTCATTTTGTGACAACTCTTATTGGTCTAATATTTTTCCATTTTGTAGGCTCAGAGTGGTGGAGTATGGCAATTGCATTGGCATTTGCTATTGCAGCAATGCAGATCTTAAGAGTGCCTCATCCACCAGCAGGATCCAACCCTTTTATTGTTTTTTTACTAGGCGCTAATAACGACCCCATGATTATAGGTTCTTGGAATTTCTTATGGATGCCTACCCTCATTGGCTCTATATTAATCGTAATGGCTGCACTTCTTTGTAACAACTTATCTGAAAATAGAAGTTACCCGAAATACTGGTAACAATATTTTAAATATTATTTTGAGTTTGTATTTATATAATCATACAAGCTTCTTCAAAGTCAAGCCTTGGAGCTCTATGATGGAGTTTTGAACTATCACCATAACCGATACCACAAATAAATAGTGACTTATATTTGCCATCTGTAAAGAATTCCTGGTTAAGCTTCTCTTTGTTGAATCCAAGCATAGGGCAGCAATCTAAACCAATCGAGCGAGACGCCATAATAAAGTATGCACCTTGAAGAGAAGAATTAAACTCAGCAGTATTTTTTATTTTTGTTTCTTTTCCTACAAAACTTGCTTTAGCATCATTATGTGGGGAAAGGATACATAAAGACTCATAAAACTCAGTGTCATAGCTGATAATGACTACACAAGGAGCATCCATTGATTTATCAATATTTCCTTTATCCAAGGCTGGCTTTAATCTTTTTTTAGCTTCGTCACTTTTTATAAATGTAAATCTAGCTGGACAGCAATTGCCAGATGTTGGCGCAAATTTTAATAGATTATAGATTTGACTAATTTGATCATCTGTTACTTCTTTATTGAGCCAGGCTTTGTGACTTCTTGCTTTTGTAAAGAGTATTTCGTGATTTGCATCAGAAAGCATTTTTTTCCTCATCCTTAAATTAAACTTAATTATAAGTTCTACTACAATTTATTTATATTAGATTTTGAAAGATATAAAATTAGATTATGGAAAACTGCATTTTTTGTTCAATCATAAGTGGCGACATACCAGCTGAAATTCTCTATTCAGATGAAAAGGTACTAGCGTTTAGGGATGTCGATGCTCAAGCACCTGAGCACTTTCTAGTGATACCTAAGGAGCACATTGCAACAGCCAATGATGCAACTGATGAGTCAATCATGGGAAGGCTTATGATTACTGCTTCTAATGTTGCTAAAGAGCTCGGGTTTGCAGAGCAAGGATACAGACTGGTAATGAATTGCAATTCTGATGGAGGTCAGACTGTCTCCCATATTCATTTGCATTGTCTTGGTGGTAGACAAATGACCTGGCCTCCAGGTTAATTTGTTCCAGATTTGAAAGAATTAATGTTAAATTTCTAGGTAGTTCATTTAAAATATAATTCATTCAAAATAATTTTGAATTCTTAATTTTTTTTTATCAGGAAAAGAATGAGCCAAAACGGCATTGAGCAACAAAGCGTTGGGGAGTATAGTGAGCGCGCTTACTTGGATTACTCAATGTATGTCATCCTTGATCGCGCACTTCCTTTTGTTGGAGATGGCCTCAAACCCGTTCAGAGAAGAATCATCTATGCGATGAGTGAGCTTGGTCTCAAGTCAACTGCAAAATTTAAAAAATCTGCTAGAACGGTTGGTGACGTTTTAGGAAAGTTTCATCCTCATGGAGACAGTGCTTGCTATGAAGCGATGGTTCTCATGGCGCAACCTTTTTCGTATAGATACCCTTTCATAGATGGTCAGGGTAATTGGGGCGCGCCAGATGATCCAAAATCTTTCGCCGCAATGCGTTATACGGAGTCCAAGTTATCACCCTATGCAGATTTGCTGTTAAGCGAAATTAACCAGGGCACTGTTGACTGGGTAGATAATTTTGATGGAACCATCAAAGAGCCGAAGCAGTTGCCAGCTCAAGTTCCAAATCTATTGCTGAATGGAACTTCTGGAATTGCTGTGGGTATGGCAACAGATATGCCGCCTCACAACCTTATTGAGGTTATCACTGCATGCATTCAGCTTCTTGAAAAGCCATCGACTGATTTGGAGAGTTTATTAAAAATTTTACCAGCGCCTGATTATCCAACAAATGCCTATATTGTTAGCTCAAAAGAAGAGCTATACCAAATGTATGAGACTGGAAATGGATCGGTCAAAATGAGGGCGAGCTATGTCAAAGAGGATGGCGAAATTATTATTGAGGCTTTACCCTATCAGACCTCAGGGGCTAAGGTTATTGCTCAAATTGCTACCCAGATGCGAAATAAAAAGCTTCCACTGGTCGATGATCTGAGGGATGAATCTGATCATGAAAATCCTACTCGTATTGTTATAGTTCCAAGATCTAATCGAGTGGATTGCGATCAACTAATGCTGCATTTATTTGCAACGACAGACCTTGAAAAAAATTATCGAGTCAATATGAATGTCATTGGGCTGGATGGTAAGCCTCAAGTCAAGCCGCTCATTCCATTACTTAAAGAGTGGCTTCAATTCAGAATGCAGGTCGTGGTTAATAGGCTCAACTCTAGACTGAATAAAATTATTGATCGGTTACACATTCTAGATGGACTCCTTATTGCCTATCTTAACATTGACGAAGTAATCGCAATCATTAGAAGTGAGGAAAAGCCAAAACCTGTTCTTATCAAAAAGTTCAAAATTAGTGAAATTCAGGCTGAAGCTATCTTAGAGCTCAAGTTAAGGCATTTAGCTAAACTTGAAGAAATAAAAATAAAGACTGAGGCCGATGAACTAAACAAAGAACGCAAATCAATTGAACTTCTTCTTTCAAGTGAAGCAAGACTGAAAACATTTATCAAAAAAGAACTCAGAGTGATTCTTGAAGAGTTTGGTGATCAGAGGCGCTGTCAAATAGTCTCTGATGTTATTACAGCTCAGGCTTTTAACGATGAAGATATGATTCCAGCTGAGAATGTGACTGTTGTGCTCAGTGAAAAGGGCTGGGTAAAAGCTGCTAAAGGACATGATATCGATTCTTCTGCTTTGAATTATAAGTCTGGTGATTCCTTTTTGAAGGATGCCAAAGGCAGAAGCAACAAGATGGCAATCTTTTTGGACTCAACTGGAAGATCCTATACTTTGCTGGCAAACTCACTTCCAAGTGCTAGAGGCCAGGGTGAGCCCCTAACAGGCAGATTAACCCCACCCATAGGTGCAGAATTTATTGACGTGGTCATGGGGGATGATGACCAACCAATCATTCTTTCCTCAGATGCAGGTTATGGCTTTATTTCATCATTACGCAACCTCCAATCTAAAACTAAGTCTGGAAAACATGCCATAACTTTATCAAAACAAGCAAAAACAATGCGTGTGACGAGAGTTGATGATACAAAGTCTGACTTTTTAGCAGTAATGACAAATAGAGCTAGATTATTAATATTCCCTGTTTCTGAGCTTCCTCAGCTATCAAAGGGTAAGGGCAATAAACTGATTCAGATTAAGAATGAAGACTTTATTGATCGCGAGGAGTTTCTTATTGGTCTTTGTGCTATAAAAAGTCATCAAAAATTAAGGGTAGAGTATGGGAATGGGAAAAAGCATAAAACCTACTCCTTTGAGGATTTAGTAAACTTTACAAGTCACAGGGCGAGAAAGGGCTTAACTATTCCAGGAGTTCACGGTAAGGCCCTTGGTCTTGACGCAATTGACTAAATCCTAATCTATAGAGAGCCAATCTCCTCTTTAAATCAGTCAATTCTCACAATAATTGTAGGTGGTATAGTAAGATTTAAGCAGGTATAATTCCGCTTTTTTTATTTAATAATGAGGATATTAGGGTCAAAGACGTTGTGATTTGGGGTTCCCAGATTCGCTATTATCTACTCGGAATAATAAGAATATGAAAAATACACTATTACCAGATACTCAGAATACTAAAGATCTTCGTAACATCGTGATTAATCAGGTTGGAATCAAGGATATTTTGCATCCAATCAGCTTTGTGAATAGAGACAACGAATCTCACCCTACAGTTGCAAACTTTACGATGACTGTTAGACTTCCTGAGAATGTCAAAGGAACTCATATGTCTAGATTTATCGAGATTTTGAATGATAATGATTGCATTTTTGGTGTTGATAATTTCATGGATCTTGTGCAAACAGTTGCTGATAAACTCGACTCCTCTGATGCACAGATTATTGTTGACTTTCCTTTTTTTCGAAATAAGAAAGCGCCATCTTCAGGTGTTGAAAGCTTGCTTGATTACAAAGCAACACTAACTGGAAGCCTAACTGATGGAAAACCAGATTTGACTCTTAAAGTCGTTGTGCCTGTGACTAGCCTCTGTCCTTGCTCTAAAAGCATATCTAAATATGGAGCACATAACCAAAGATCTCATATTACCATTGAAACAAAAGCGACAGATGGGGCAACAATTTATCTTGAGGACTTGATTGACTTGGCAGAGCAAAAAGCTTCGAGCGAACTTTATGCTATCCTAAAGCGTGATGATGAAAAAGTTGTTACTGAAAGAGCATATGAAAATCCTGCTTTTGTAGAAGATATAGTAAGAGATATTGCAGTTGAGTTGAATGCAGACAAAAAAGTGAATTACTATTGTCTTGAGTCAGAAAATTTTGAATCCATTCATAATCATTCTGCATATGCACTCATAACGAATCAAAAGTAAGTTGTGCAGCACAATACTGATAACGTAAGAATTGTTTCAAGTGCACCAATGGTGTCACCGAATACACTTATCGATAAGTTGCCATTATCTGAAACAGCAGCCTCTGGCGTTGTCAGTTCAAGAAACGCAATCAAGAATATACTTTATGGAAACGATAATAGGCTCATGGTTCTGGTTGGTCCTTGCTCGATTCATGACACGAAAGCAGCCATGGAGTATGCAAAAAAGCTTTCACAGCTCAAAGAGGAGTTGGCTGAAGATCTATTTATTGTCATGAGAGTCTACTTTGAAAAGCCAAGAACAACAGTAGGCTGGAAAGGGCTCATCAATGATCCATACTTAGACGAAAGTTTTGATATTGATAAGGGTCTTGAGACCGCAAGAAAACTTTTGGTGGATTTAGGTGAAATTTCTATGCCTGTGGGTGTGGAGTATTTGGATGTTTTAACGCCTCAGTACTTGTCAGATCTGATTTCCTGGGGGGCTATTGGTGCTAGAACAACTGAAAGTCAATCCCATAGGGAGCTCGCTTCAGCATTATCATGTCCAGTAGGCTTTAAGAACGGTACTGGTGGCTCTCTAGAAATTGCGATTGATGCTATTCAATCAGCAAACAGTCCTCATCACCTTTTATCAGTCAACAAGGATGGTGGAATTAGCCACTTTACCTCTCTAGGTAATGATACTGCCCACATTATTCTAAGGGGGGGTAAGGATGGACCAAATTACTCTAGCGAGCATGTAACGGCAACCTGTGAAAAATTAAAGGCAAAAGGGCTTGTTTCGAGAGTGATGGTTGACTTCTCTCACGCAAACTCTGAAAAGCAATTTAAAAATCAAATAAAGGTGGGAGAAAATATTGCTAATCAGATCGAGAATGGTTCTGACTCTGTCTTTGGTGTTATGATTGAATCTCACTTAAACGAGGGAAATCAAAAGGTTGGACCACTCTCATCATTGCAATATGGAGTCAGCATAACGGATAGCTGTATTGGCTGGGATGATACAGAACAGCTCTTAAGAGGCCTTGCTCAATCCGTTAAAAAACGTAATTCTTAGAGCCTCTTTATAATCTGTTTTTTTCAAAAAAAATAGCCATTTTTTGGTGTGTTTTTTGCTTATCTAGGGTACAATAAAATCTACTTATTTATTTAGGTTTATTCTATGTCTGACGATATCGATTCTGAAGAAGTTCTAGAGCAAAAATTCCCAATTATTAGTATAGAAGACGAGATGCGTGACTCCTATTTGGAGTATGCAATGAGTGTTATTGTAGGAAGGGCTCTCCCTGATGTTCGTGATGGCTTAAAGCCAGTCCATCGACGTGTCTTATATGCTATGGAGGTTCTTGGCAATGACTACAATAAATCTTATAAAAAATCGGCTCGAATCGTTGGTGATGTGATTGGTAAGTATCACCCTCACGGTGATACTGCTGTATATGATACGATTGTAAGAATGGCGCAGCCATTTGCTATGAGAAATATATTGGTGGATGGCCAGGGTAATTTTGGTTCTGTTGATGGTGATCGCGCCGCAGCTATGAGATATACTGAAATTCGAATGACTAAACTGTCGCATGAACTTCTGCGTGACCTTGATAAAGAGACAGTTGATTATATTGATAACTATGACGGTTCTGAAAGCGAACCTTCAGTCTTGCCAACCCGAGTGCCTAACTTATTAATTAACGGCTCTTCAGGTATTGCTGTTGGAATGGCAACCAATATACCAACACATAACCTAACCGAAGTTGCTGAAGCCTGCTTAAAAGTTATTGATAATGAGGATATTACTGTAGATGAGTTATTGGAAGTGCTCCCTGGTCCTGACTTTCCAACGGCAGGAATTATTAATGGTGCAAGTGGAATTAGAGAAGCCTATGAGACCGGCAAAGGAAAAATATATCTTCGCTCAAGATCTCATGTTGAGGGCGAAGACAAATTAAGTATTGTAGTTACAGAGCTGCCATACCAAGTCAATAAAGCGAGATTAATCAGTAAAATTGCTGAGCTCGTTAAGGATAAGAAGATTGATGGAATTACTGGACTCCGTGATGAATCTGATAAAGATGGAATGCGGATGGTCATAGAGCTTCGCCGTGGTGAGGTTCCTGAGGTCATGCTGAATAACCTTTATAAGTTGACTGAGATGCAAACAGTTTTCGGTATCAACATGGTCGCTATCGATCATGGAATGCCAAAACTAATGAACCTGAAGTCCGTCCTTAATGCATTCATTGCCCATAGAAGAGAAGTAGTCACAAGACGCTCTATCTATGAGCTTAACAAAGCTAAGGACCGCGCTCATCTTTTAGAGGGTTTGTCGGTTGCATTGTTCAATATAGATGAGATTATTGAACTCATTAAAGCAGCACCTAATCCTAGCGAAGCTAAAGACGGCTTAGTCTCTAGAACCTGGCAGGGCTCTGTCATTAAGGAGCTGATTGGTGACAGAGATATGGCGCAGTTTAAGCCTCAGGGTCTAGATCCTACTCTTGGTCTTCAAAAAAACGGCGATTATCAATTGTCAGAGAAGCAAGCACAAGCCATTCTTGACTTAAAGCTGCACAGATTAACTGGCCTTGAAAAAGATAAAATATTTAATGAATTTAATGAGTTATTAGAGCAAATTAAGAGTCTACTGGACATCTTGCAAACACCAGACCTTTTGATGGATGTGATTCGTAATGAAATTATTGAAATCAGAGATAATTTTGGCTCAGATCGAATGACTGAGATTTTAGAAAGTAAAATTGATCTGACTCTAGAGGATTTAATTGCTCAAGAAGATAGAGTGGTAACACTCTCTCATGGTGGTTACGTTAAAGCACAATCTTTAAGTGATTATCACGCTCAAAGAAGGGGCGGAAAGGGTAAAGCTGCGACTAAGATGAAAGATGAAGATTTTGTTGATCAATTATTTGTTGCAAATTCTCATGATACTGTCCTTTGTTTCTCTTCAACTGGAAAGGTCCACTGGCTCAAAGTCTATGAACTCCCAATGGCATCTAGAATTTCAAGGGGAAAGCCAATTATTAATCTATTGCCACTTGAGAAGGATGAATCAATCAACGCTATTCTTCCTGTCAAAGAGTTTACAGACGAACAATACGTCTTTATGGTAACAAGCTCTGGAACTTGTAAAAAAACCTCTCTCACCAATTTCTCAAGACCCAGAAAGGGTGGCATCATTGCTATTGAGTTGAGGGATGACGATAAACTTGTTGGGGTAGAGATAACAGCGGGTGAACACGATATACTTCTGTTCTCTTCAGCTGGTAAGTCAATTCGATTCCGAGAGTCTGATGTTCGATCCGTTGGAAGAACTGCAATCGGTGTCAGAGGTATTAGACTGGCAGACAAAGATAGAGTTGTTTCTCTTATTGTTGCTGAGTCAGATGATCCAATTCTTACTGCTACTGAAAAGGGGTATGGCAAGAGAACTCAGTTGGATGAATATCGCGCTCAGGCTAGGGGTGGATCTGGGGTCATTTCAATAAAAACATCTGACAGAAATGGACAAGTTGTTGGAGCAATTCAGGTCACTGATGAGGATGAAATGATGCTAATATCTGACAAAGGTACACTGGTAAGAGCAAGAGCGTCAGATGTATCAATTATTGGCAGAAATACCCAAGGCGTTACCTTAATCAATATTGCTGATGATGAGTCCTTAGTTTCTGTAGCTAAAATAGCTGAAACTGATGATGAAGAGGACAGCGAAGAAGCTATTGAGTCATCTGAAGAGTGATATCTTGCTGAAATAACTACTTCATAGTTCAATTTAAACTTTATTTTGATTTTATTTGAGTTTTGAGTTATAAGTCTCTTTTATTAAATGAAAAAAAGGATGGCAATGCGATCCTTTTTTTTAAAAAAAACTCAAAAATTTATTTTTCTGTTGCTATAATCGTCTCAGAGTATGAAATCATTCACTCTCTGTTTTTAAAATAATCCTTTAGGAGAAAGAAAATATGAATATTAAATTCACTACTAAAGCTTTTGGTGCGGTAGCTGCAGCTCTGTTGCTCAGCACTTCAGCAAATGCTGCGTGTGGCAAAGTTACAATTGCAGATATGAACTGGGCTTCAGCTTCATTGATGGCAAATGTTGATAAAGCTATGTTGGAAGCAATGGGCTGTGAAGTTGAGTTAGTTGCTGGATCAACAATGCCTACATTCACCTCAATGAATGAAACTGGACAACCTGACGTTGCTCCAGAGATTTGGGCAAATGCGATGGCAGATCTAGTTGATAGTGCTGTTGGTGCGGGACGTTTGCATATTGGTAATATAGCCCCAATGAGTGGACTAGGTGAAGGCTGGTGGGTACTTCCTCACACTTTAGATGCTCATCCAGAGCTAACAACTGCGCAAGCTATTCTAGCGCGTCCTGACTTATTCCCAGACAAAGAAGATCCATCAAGAGGTGCCTTCCATGGTTGCCCAGCTGGTTGGGGTTGTCAATTATCAAATCAAAGCCTTTACAAAGCCTTCGATATGGAAGCTTTGGGCTGGAACTTGATTGATCCAGGTTCAGCTGCAGGTCTTGATGGTTCAATTGCAAAGGCATCTGAGCAAGGTGAAAACTGGTTTGGATACTACTGGAACCCAACTTCATTAGTTGGAAAGTACGGCCTACAAGCTGTTGACTTTGGTGTCCCTTATGCTGGTGATGACAACTGGGTTGGATGTATTGCACTAGGAGCTGATAACTGTTCAGATCCTAAGCCTTCAGCGTGGATCAACTCACGAGTTAATACACTACTAAGTGATAACATGTACTATAACGGTCCTGCAGAAGCTATGGGTTACTTTTCAGCTCGCACATGGCCCGGTACTGTCATGAATGAAATGCTAGTTTGGATGGAAGATACAGGTGGAACTGGTGCTGATGCTTCAGTTGAGTTCTTGTCTTCTCATGGAGATGTTTGGAAGCCGTGGGTAAGCGCAGACGTTGCTGCTGCTGTAGAAGCTTCTCTATAAGTAAAATAAAGTAAGTTATTTCTTACTAAATGAATTGCCCGTAGTTTTGATGAATACGGGCAATTTTTTAATTTAGGCAATTCAAAAAAAATTAATTTGATTGTTGATATTTTTTGAATTGAAAGTAATTAAAAAAAATATAAATTAAAGGAGCTTATTATGGCAGCAGTTAGGCCGCTACCTCAACAAAGCATTATTGAGTGTATACCCCCTGCATCTGAAATTGCAGATCTAAGAATACTTAACAAAGATTTGAATTTTATTCAGGCGATGACCAAGAGGGCAGATGATCTCAATGCTCAAGCTCAAAGTGCAACTGATTATTCTGAGTTAGTAAAGATAACGGATAGTTTTTCTAAGCTCGCTGAAAGGGCTGAAGTTAAAACAAAAACATTAAAAGAGCTCACTAATGAGTCAAACCCACTGACTGAAGTAAATAGTTCAGCGGAGCTGCTCGAAAAAGTTCAAATTTTGTCTCAAACTCTTGAAAATAAAACACAAGAACTTTCTGGACTCTATG
Organism: uncultured Gammaproteobacteria bacterium; assembly: GCA_902511025.1. Classification (GTDB taxonomy): domain Bacteria; phylum Pseudomonadota; class Gammaproteobacteria; order PS1; family Pseudothioglobaceae; genus Pseudothioglobus. The sequence continues at coordinate 22,965 of CABXDP010000008.1, forward strand.
AGTCTAATGAAAGTTCACTTCTTGATAATTATGAGGGCTCAATAGCAGAATTAAATAATCAGGTTGAATTGGCATCATCTCCTGATGGCATAGTTGCTCTGTTTCCTCAGATAGAATCTCTTTTTAAAGAGATTGAAGAAAATACTCGATATGTAAGTAATAGCTCTGAATCTTCAACTTTAATTGATAATGTTCAGAAACTTGCAAGTAATTATGCAGATAAAGCGGATCAATATAGTGACGCTTTTATGAGTGAAATGGGATCTCAAATTTCTCTGTTAAATGATAGCATTAACTCATTAAGAGCAAATATTGACTATCTTAATTCAAACTCCTCAGTTCAGTCACATCTGGAGAGACTATCCGAGATAAGAGAGCAAGTCAACGCATCTGCATCAATCTACAAGAATTATCCTGGTGCTCGTGATATGGTTTATAACCTTGATACTGTGAGCATCTCTACACATGCAAGAGTTGAACAAATGGCTGATAGTTATGAGATTGTCTCTGAAGAATTAATGCCTTTGGTTAATAACCCTGAGGCTCTCGTAAGAGCAGTTAAGGAAGCTGCGATAAGAACCGATGTATCAACTATTGAAAATGTACTTATTCCTCTGACTAATAAAGCCAATGAGCTCAGTGCAAAGGTGATCGAACTTGCCGGACGCTATGATGCAGGAAACTACGGAGATATCAAGGTCAGGGCGGTTTCAAATTTTGATAAAACGGTAGAGAGACTTGACAGGCAATATATTGCCATAAGATCTACGGATCCTGAGGCTTTAGCAGCAAATATATCAGGCTTATCAAGCAATATTGAAAGTAATATGAGTGCAGTCAGATCTGTTGATCCTGCCTCTCAACTTGAGTATTTTGCATCATTAAATTCTAGAGTTATTGACTCTGTTAACACCTCTGATTTCAGCATATTTGTGAATAACGTCATTTCCATACCTGGTGATGTGATGATGAGTTCGAGAAACTGTGTTGATGCAGCATTTAAAGACTTTACAAGAGAGTTTGGAAACAATATTGAGTCATTCTTTGACCCGCTCTTAACCTTTTTGATTGTCATTGAAAAGTTACTACTCTCAACTCCTTGGCCTATCTTTTTGGCTGTGGCCGGCGCTCTTGCGTGGCTTGGTTCAAGAAGCATTAAAGTCTCGATTGGGGTTATGGCAGCGTTCTTTGTGATTGGTTTCCTAGATATGTGGGAGCCAATGGTCTCAACCGTAACGATGATTTCAGCGGCAACATTGCTCTGCCTAGCGCTTGGTATACCGCTTGGAATTTGGATGTCTCGATCCAATCGAGCGCAATCTTGGATCACACCTGTTTTAGATATCATGCAGACCATCCCATCTTTCGTATATTTGATTCCGGTAGTTATGATGCTTGGAATTGGAAAGGTTCCAGGGCTTATTGCAGTATGTATCTACGCAATGCCACCAATTGTAAGGTTAACAAACTTAGGTATTCGATTAGTTGATAAAGAGGCTATGGAGGCGGCTGATGCATTCGGAGCTACCTACAGGCAAAGACTATTTATGGTCCAAATGCCACTGGCACTTCCTAATATTTTTGCTGGTATTAACCAAACTATTATGATGGCCTTAGCCATGGTTGTAATTGCCTCTATGATTGGAGTTGCAGGACTCGGATTACCAGTTCTTCAAGCGGTTCAAAATCAATTCCTATCAATGGGTATGCTGAATGGCTTGGCAATTGTTGCTCTCGCTGTCATTTTTGATAGAGTTTCACAGGCATTTGGAACCAGAATACAGAAACACCGCTCAGGAGACGTACTATGACGCAGGATATTAAAGTTAAAATTTCTAACCTGACAAAGATTTTCGGTCCGAAAGCTCAGGCTGTTCTTAAGCATGTTGATAATGGAATGGGTAAAGATGATCTTCTTAAGGAGCATAAGCATGTTCTTGGCCTGAGTAATATCAATCTTGAATTGGCTAACAAAAATATTGAAGTGATTATGGGGCTTTCTGGATCTGGAAAGTCAACACTGATTCGACACATTAACAGACTCATCGAACCAACCGCTGGATCAATCATGATCGGTGGAGAGGATGTCATTCAGATGCCAATGGAGAAGTTGAGGCAGTTTAGGCAGCAAAAAACTGCGATGGTGTTTCAAAGCTTCGCTCTCCTTCCTCATAAAACGATTATGGATAATGTTTGCCTTGGTGTTCATTTGCAAGGTATTAAAGCTGATGAGGCAACGAGTAGAGCAAAGAAGTGGATTGATAGAGTAGGATTAACTGGTTATGAAGATCGCTATCCTTCTCAGTTGTCAGGGGGTATGCAGCAGCGAGTGGGTCTTGCGAGAGCTCTGACCTGTGATACCGAGATTCTGATGATGGATGAGGCGTTTAGTGCCCTGGATCCTCTCATTCGAAGTGATATGCAAGATTTGCTTTTAGAGCTTCAAGAGGAGCTTCATAAGACGATTATTTTCATTACCCATGATCTTGATGAGGCTCTTAAGATTGGAGATCGAATTGCTATCCTTAATGGTGGAGAGCTCGTTCAGCATGGTACGTCTCAGGAGATCTTAATGTCTCCAGCTGATGACTATGTAAGAGACTTCGTCAAAAAAGTTAACCGCTCCCATGTTCTTCATGCAAATTCAGTGATGACTGATATTAAGCCAAAAAAGGGCTCTGCTAACATTAAGGTCAATGAAATGGATTCAGTTGATTCTGTTTTATGCGAGATGCTTAGGCAAAATGCTGATTGCTGCATAGTACAAGATTCGAATGGATCAGATGTTGGCTACCTAAATAAGAAGGATATCGCTGAGGTTGTTCAGCCACTAGAGGCTGTTGATAATTAGTGCTCCCTTGTAGCGTTGAACGTTAAATCTGGATGACGCTCTAGAGTAAGCTGAAGGTTAACCATGCTCGGCGCTAAATAAGTTAGCATGCCCGCACTATCTATAGCTATGTTGTTTCCAGCTTTTATCTTCAGTTGTTCAATGTCATTTTCTGAGCCGCTGACCCATCTAGCTGTTGCAACATTGATTGTTTCAAATTGACAGTCAACACCATACTCATATTTGAGTCTGTGAGCAACAACATCGAACTGTAATATACCGACAGCCCCTAAAATTTGAGAGCTGTTTGATACTGGACGAAAAACCTGTGTCGCACCTTCTTCTGAGAGTTGATCTAAGCCCTTCTGAAGGGCCTTCGCTTTGAGAGGATCTTTGAGTTGAGCCCTTCTAAATAACTCTGGAGCAAAGTTAGGGATACCCTGAAAATTGATTTTCTCGCCTTGCGTGAAGGTGTCACCTATAACGATACCTCCATGATTATGAATCCCAATCACATCACCAGCATGAGCTAGTTCAGTTGAGCTCCTCTCTCTTGACATAAAGGTTACTGCATTAGCAATCTTTATTTGTTTACCAGTTGAGACTTGAAGGACTTTCATTCCTTTCTGATACTCACCACTCACTATCCTCATAAAGGCTAAGCGATCATGGTGTTTTGGGTCCATATTGGCTTGAATTTTAAAAACAAAGCCTGACAGTTTATTTTCATCTGGCATAACTACCCTTGTATCACTCTCACGTCCCTGAGGAGTTGGAGCATAGTCTATAAAACCATCCAGTAGGTTTTCAATTCCAAAATTGTTTATTGCTGAGCCAAAAAAAACTGGGGTTTGTTTTCCTTCCAGAAAATCATTAATATTAAAAGGGTTTGTTGTACCAGCAATCAGCTCAATCTCATCACGAGCCTCGAGTGCCAAATGCTCACCCAAAACTTCGTCAAGCTGACTATTGTTAATTCCATCGATAATGGTATTATCACCGATACTCGCATTTTTCCCGCTTTCAAAGAGATAAACCTTATCTTCAAGTAAATGATAAACGCCCTTGAAACCCTTACCCATTCCAATTGGCCAGGTAATCGGAGAGCACTCAATATTCAAAACTGATTCGACCTCATCAAGAAGCTCTATAGGCTCTTTACCCTCTCGATCAAGCTTATTAATGAAGGTCAGTATGGGTGTATCTCTAAGCCTACAAACCTCCATTAGTTTTATGGTTCTTTGCTCAACACCTTTAGCAACATCGATAACCATTAATGCCGAGTCAACTGCAGTTAGAGTTCGGTACGTGTCCTCCGAAAAGTCTTCGTGTCCTGGAGTATCTAAGAGATTTATAACATAGTTATTATAGGGAAACTGCATAACTGAAGAGGTTACTGAGATGCCTCTCTCCTTTTCCATTTCCATCCAGTCACTCGTTGCATGATTATCTGCTTTTCTGGCTTTAACACTTCCAGCTGTTTTAATGGCGCCACCATACAGCAGCAATTTTTCTGTAACTGTGGTCTTGCCTGCATCGGGATGAGAAATGATCGCAAAGGTGCGACGCTTAGAGATTTCAGACATAGTGATTAAGCCTTAGGGAGGGTAACACCCGTTTGGCCTTGGTATTTTCCGTTTCTATCTTTGTAGGAGGTTTCACACATCTCGTCAGACTCAAAAAAGAGCATTTGGGCTACGCCTTCATTCGCATAAATCTTAGCTGGAAGGGGGGTTGTATTTGAAAATTCAAGAGTCACATGCCCCTCCCATTCAGGCTCAAGTGGGGTGACATTGACAATGATTCCACACCTTGCATAGGTTGATTTTCCAAGACAAATGACAAGCGTTGAT
>CABXDP010000009.1 GCA_902511025.1 uncultured Gammaproteobacteria bacterium
GCCCTGGCCATTAAAAACATCAACTCCAAGTTGGGCAAGAATACTTGGGAAATCTACATTGACCCAATTATCAATAATGAGGCCATCTCTAACTTCCCAAAAATCTGTGTAATGAATTTTCACGCGCTTATTTGTAGGTTTAATGCCCATGAATTCTCCACTATGAACAGCGTCGATGTGCCCAAAACATGAAGCCCATCCACCGTCCACAAGAAACTTGTCTGTATTGTAGATTCTATCTGTAAAAGCTGCTCTTAAAGGGAGCTGCCAGTTGTTTCGAAACTCTTCAAGGTTATTTTTTGTTCCACATCCTTGATTGCCCATCCATCGAAAATCTTTATGAAAGTGCTTGTCCATACTATTTGAATTAGCTCCCAATGCTTCTTCCATTGCCTTAACTACTGCAAGGGTTTTTTGGGATTTTTCATCATAACTCATCCTATATCTCCATCTCTAGTTATCTAGCATTTGTCCTGATTCACTGTCGAACAATAGGCATAAATTAGCAGAGATATTTGCCATAACCTTAGAGCCAATATCAACGTGATAGTTTTTATCAGACTTAATTGAAATCAACTCTCCTCCAGATTTAATGGATACCATTGTCATATCTCCAAGAAGCTCCATTGAAAATGCTGGGGCGGAAATTGCACCTTTTGACTTAACAATGACAGCATCCTCTGCTCTAAATCCGAGTGTAACCTTGCCCTTATGTTTTTTACTCAGACCATCAATCTTTACGCCGTCACATGTGAAAACACCATCCGTAATTGAACCTTTCAATAGATTCATGGCTGGGGATCCAATAAAGCTGGCTACGAAACTATTGGCGGGTTTATTGTATATTTCTTGAGGTGTTCCAACTTGTTGAACGATTCCAGCATTCATTACCACAACTCTATCCGCCAAAGTCATAGCTTCTACCTGATCATGTGTCACATAAATAGTTGTAACTTTTAAACTGTGCTGTAGATTTTTTATTTGTGCACGAGTGGAAACGCGTAATTTAGCATCAAGATTTGATAATGGCTCATCCATCAAAAAGACTGTTGGCTCTCTTACAATTGCCCTTGCTAATGCAACTCTTTGCCTTTGGCCTCCAGAGAGCTCTGCTGGTTTTCTGTGAAGAAAATCATTCAGTTCAACCATTTCAGAGGCTCTCATCACTTTCTCATCATGGTGAGATTTATCAATTTTTCTGACCTTTAAAGGAAAACGAATATTTTCATAGACTGTCATGTTGGGGTATAGCGCATAAGATTGAAATACCATGGCAACATCTCGGTCTTTTGGCTCAAGAGTGTTAACTACTTTTCCATCAATTAAAACCTCACCACTTGTAACATTCTCAAGGCCAGCAATCATTCTCATTGTCGTTGTCTTGCCACAGCCTGATGGCCCTAACAAAACTAAAAACTCTTCGTCAGATATAGTAAGGTTAAAATTATCTACACCTACAAAATTACCCCATCGTTTTGTAAGATTTTTTAATTCAATTTCTGCCATAATATTCTTCTGTAAACTAATTCTAATAAATTAAGGGATGTAAGCTAAATGCATACGATTGCAAAATATTATAGCACAAGGTTTTTTCTTTAAAAGATAATGTTGCAATCCTATGCAAAAAAAATACTTATTTAACTAATTTTTGATTTGAATTTTGAAATAAAATTCAGATTTCTATTTAAGGGGAGAAAATATGACAAACCTGCAACCATCAAGAGAAGTCTTTATTACTTGTGCTGTTACCGGCTCAGGTGACACAACTGGAAGATCTAATAAGGTTCCTATTACGCCGAAGCAAATAGCCGATTCTTGCATCGAAGCCGCTGATGCTGGAGCAGCAATTGTTCACATTCATGTTAGAGATCCTAAAACAGGTGTCCCAGCTCGTGATCCTGATCTCTATAGCCAGGTGATCGACATAATCAAGAAATCAAACGTTGACATGGTCATCAACTTTACTGCGGGAATGGGTGGTGATATTGTTTTTGGATCAGCTGAAAAGCCTTTTCCTCTCAATGAAGCTGGCACAGACATGGTTGGAGCAACAGAAAGGCTGGAACATGTTCGCAATCTCCTTCCAGAGATATGCACCATCGATTGTGGAACTATGAATTTTGGTCATGGCGATTATGTAATGACGAATACTTCCTCAGTACTGCAAGAAATGGCACGCCAAGTTCAGGCGCTTGGAGTCAGGCCTGAGATTGAATGTTTTGATACAGGTCATTTACAACTGGCAATCTGGCTCAAGAATCAGGGTTTAATTGATGATCCAGTAATGATTCAGCTCTGTATGGGTATTCCCTGGGGCGCTCCAGATGATATGCATACCTTCTTAGCGATGACTTCAAGTATTCCTAAAGATTGGACTTTTTCAGCCTTTTCAATTAGTAGAAACCAGTTACCTTTTGTCGCAATGGCAGTTCTTGCAGGCGGCAATATACGTGTTGGCTTGGAAGATAATATTTATCTTAAGAAAGGGGTTCTTGCTACGAACGGTGATTTAGTTAAAAAAGCAGTTCAAACGGCTGAGGGAATGGGGTGCACTATACTCGGCCCTGAGGAAGTTCGTAAGAACTTGAAATTAGAAAAGCGCTGGGGTTAAGTATGGCTCAGATAAAGTCTGCAGGTGTTATTGGAGCGGGCGTTATTGGAAGTGGATGGATAGCTCGTCTTCTTCTAAATGGTGTTAATGTTTGTGTCTTTGACCCTTCAAAAGAGGCTCCTAAAAACGTTGATAAAGTTATTCAAAATGCTGAAAGGGCATACAAAAACTTACTCAAGTCAAAGCTTCCTGAGAAAGGGAGTCTTACATTTGCAGAAACTATTGCTGATGTTGCTAAGTCTTCAGAATTAATAATTGAAGCAGTTCCGGAAAGACTTTCTGCAAAGCAATCTGTTTATGATGAGATTGAGTCAAATGGCTCTAAAGATTTAATTATAACTTCTTCCACTTCAGGAATACTGCCCTCAGATTTGCAGTCAGAAATGAAACATCCAGAGAGGCTGATAGTTGCACATCCATTTAATCCAGTCTATCTATTACCACTAGTAGAGCTAGTGGGTGGAAAGCAAACAGCTCACGAAGTGAGCGACAAAGCCTCAACTATTTTTACTCATATTGGAATGTTTCCTCTTCATATAAAAAAAGAGATACCTGCCTTTATTGCTGACAGACTTCTTGAATCGGTTTGGAGAGAAGCTTTATGGCTGGTTAATGATAATGTTGCCACAACAGAAGAAATTGATGATGCAATTCGCTATGGTTTTGGCTTAAGATGGGCTCAAATGGGTCTTTTTGAAACTTACAGACTAGCTGGTGGTGAAGCTGGAATGCGACATTTCATTTCTCAATTTGGCCCCTGTCTTGAATGGCCCTGGACTCATCTAATGGATGTACCCGAGTTCACTGATGAACTCGTTGACAAGGTCTCCAGCCAATCTGATGCTCAATCTGGGCAATACAGCATTGACGAACTAATGCAGAAGCGTGATGATAACTTGGTTGATTTTTTGAAAGCTCTAAAAGGGAATCGATGGGGTGCTGGAAATCTTTTAGAAGAATACGATGAGGTTCTATCAAGCTCGGTAAAAAAACTAGAATTTTCGGAGCTTAATTTATCACAGCCCATTGATACTTATTCGACTTACATACCTAAGGATTGGGCAGATTATAATGGCCACATGACTGAGGCGCGCTACCTTGATTGTTTCTCTGAGGCAACAACGGAGTTAATGACGATTATTGGAGTTGATGAAGAATATATTGCCAATGTAGGCTCTTACTTTACAGTAGAAACTCATATCAGACATCTGGATGAAGTGCTGATTGGAGAAAAAATCTATTCAAAAACACAAGTGATTGTTGGTCAGAATAAAAAACTTCACCTCTTTCACTGGCTTCATCATGACGATGGAAGGCTGCTGGCAACTGCTGAACATATGTTGATTCATGTAGACTTAAAAACAAGAGGTGCTAGCATGCCTAGCGATATAGTCCTGGATAGAATGGAGCGCATTTATAACGCGCACAAAAAACTACCCACCCCAGAGGGATTAAGCCGGGCTGTAGGGGATAAGGTCTAATACCATTCGTCTGCCATACTTTCTTTCTTCTTGATCATGTAATCTATTAATGCCTCATCTATTGATTTATCTAGAGGGGGCTCCTCATATTCCTCTAGCATCTGATTCCAGCGCTCATAAGCTCTTTGTTCAGCATCTTTCGACCCATCTTCCACCCACTGCTCATACGAGTTGTTATCAGGAAGCTCTGCTCGATAGTTAGCAGTTTCAAAGTTTTCAGCTGTATGCTGAGTTCCCAAGAAATTCTCACCAGGTGCATTTTCTTTAAAGGCACTAGTCGCTAGAGAATTCTCATCTATAGTCAGCCCCTCAAACATACGATGAAGCATCCCAAGTCGATCACAGTCAAGTATGAACTTTTCATAACCAACAACCAACCCTCCTTCAAGCCAACCAGCAGCCTGGTGCATAAAGTTAGCTCCAGCAAGAATTGCCGGATACATTGAATCCACTGACTCTTGCATAGCCTGTGCATCAGCGACCTTTGAAGCAGTATAGTGGCCGCCCGCCCTAAACGGCAAACGGACTCTTCTGGCCATCTGTCCAACCGCATAAGTTGCTAGGCTTGACTCAGCCGTTCCAAAAGTAGGCGCCCCTGACTTCAAATCCATTGTTGTCAAGAAGTTTCCATAAACTGCGCTACATCCTGGCCTTACTAGCTGTGTGAGAGCAACTCCAACCAGTGTTTCTGCATGCGCCTGGGCAATAGCGGCTGGCATCGTGACTGGGGACATTGCACCGCCCAAAATAAATGGCGTTATAACAACACCCTGGTTAGCTCTTGCGTAGCCTTTTAAAGCATCAGTCATTGTTTTGTCGTAGACCAACGGGGAATTAACATTTATATTGCCCTGAATAACGCAGTTTTTATCCAGCACATCGTCGCCAAAAACAATACGAGCCATATTGATTGAGTCTTCTACTCTATCAAGTGCTGTTACTGAGCCCATAAAAGGCTTATCAGAATACTTAATATGTGAATAAACCATATCCAGATGACGCTTATTGACAGGAATATCAACCGGCTCGCAGTTGGTGCCACTTGTGTGATGAAGCCATGGAGTCATATGGGAGAGCTTTATCAAATTATTAAAATCTTGCATGTTGCCTTGCCGCCTTCCACCCTTAAGATCATATACAAAAGGAGATCCATATGCTGGACCTAGCACTAACTTATTGCCTCCAAATATGGTTGATCTTTTAGGATTCCTTCCAAGCATTTCAAATTCACTTGGAGCAGTTTTACAAAGATTTTGTATCAGGCCTTTATCAAACCTTACGTGGCTTCCTTTAACGGTTGCGCCCGCTTCTTTGAATAAGCTTAATGACTCTTGATCATCCCAAAACTCGAGACCAACCTCTTTAAGAATCCAATCTACATGATCATCAATTTTTGAAAGCTCTTCTTCGCTAAGCATATCATAGCACTTGATATTTCGCGTTAAATATCTTGGAGGATCAATCTGCTCTGATTTTTTTCGTTCAGCAATTTTTGCCGAACGACCTCCCTCTCTCCTTCGACGATTTGACATACTCACCCCAAATAAATAAGTCCAAAATGTTAGATAAAGTCTAATTCAATGTTAATTCAAAAAAAAACTTAACTCAAGTAAAAAAATTAATAGTTTTTATTGAGTTTTTTTTATACAAGGCTAAAAAATTAATAATATAATCAAATTTCTATGAAATAAACTAAGGGGTCAATAAATGAAAAAAATGGAGCTTAAAGGCAATATTACATCTGAGATACTTCCTCTTTTTGAGGGTGATAATGCTTACTTAAAAGACTTTGCAACTTCAAATGATGAAATTGCGCCAATTACTGCTGGCCTATTTCGTTTAGAGAAGGGCGACTCAATTACTTACGACTACACTTATGAGGAAATGAAGTTAATCATTGAAGGTGAATTTCATATCAGCGATGGCTCAGGCAAGGAGATTACAGCACGCAAAGGGGACTTAATTTATTTCCCTAAGGGGAGTGTAATCACCTTTAGAACAGATGACTTTGGTCTAGGTTATTTTGTTGGCCAAAGAGGTCAAGACGAAGCCTAAAGAGACCTCGTTTGGTAAAGCACTCTTCCACTTATCGGCGCAGAAATTGTTCTCCTATAAGCCTCGATAATTCGTTTCTCGGAAGTGGGTTCGAATCCATCGAAGATCATTCCGTAGTGCTCAACGGAATTCTCAATAATAGATGGCGAAACTATATTAATTCTGAACCTACCCGCATACTCTGCGGCCAATGTTGAAACGCACAAATTTAACGCACCATTTGCAGCAGCAGCAGCAGAGCCTCCCAAAATAGGCTCGTCTCCAATGATTCCACTGGTCAAAGTGATCGAACCATTTTCAATTAGATAGGGAATTGCGGCTTTTGCTAAATTGAGTTGGCTCAAGCACTTATTAGATAGCCCTAGAGCAAAATCTTCCATGGTCAATTCTTCAAATGGTTTGAAAGGAGCCCGAACACCAGCACATGAAACTAAGCCATCGAAAGACCCGATTGATGCAAATGCATCCGAGACACTGTCAAAGTCTAGAGCATCAATTTTTAAATCAGGTCCAGAGCGTCCAGCACGAATCACTTCATAGTCTTTAAGACCTTCAACTACAACACTTCCAAGCTTTCCTGTCGCCCCAACTACAATAATTTTTTTCATAAAAACTCCTTAATTAACTTTCTTATTTTAATGATATCACCCTAGAAGCAGGCTACTAATACCTCTTTTTACCTCTTCTTTTGTTGCAGAAGAATCTAAGGGGTTTCCAATCCTGACATTGATCTCTCGACGGAAACTGAACTTAATGTTTCTTTTGACTGATCTTGGTGCTTTGGAGAAAAAACTACCCCACATATTGTTTACTGCAAAAGGAACAACATTGACTCCATCCTTTGATTGAGACAAAACTTTTTCAAAGCCTCTTTTTAAATCACTCAACTCCCCAGTAGTTGAAACATGTCCCTCTGGGAACAAACCAACAACACAATCGTCATTTAATAAGTTGATGATATTTTGCATAGCATTTCTACTATTCTCAGGCTTAATGGAAACGGCACCCACGCCTCTTAAAATCCAATTAAAAATAGGTTTACTATAATAATCATCATGCACAACAAATCTTATTGTTCTTGGAATTGCCCACTGAATAAAAGCAAAATCAATGTAGCTAATATGATTACCTAGAAGTAAGACAGGGCCGCTCTTTGGTAAATTTTCAAGTCCATGAACTTTTAATCGATATCGCCACCCAAATAAAAGGAGCCCTGCAAGTTGACGCATATTTAAAGAATGGCTTTGAGTTTTCTCAATACAATACTAAATCCAACAACTGCAATGAAAGCATTGAAGTAAAGAATAAACTCACTTCCAAAGCTTAGATTTGCAAGAAAAACTGTAAAGATTAAAAGACTTATCATCGCGATATTTTGAAGCCAATTCTTTCCTGCAAGCATGCTGCCTAGGCCATCTTCTGGAGAGTTGGCTTGCATTAAAGCATTAAGTGGAACAATCATCATGCCAGCACCGACCCCAAATAACAATATGACAGAGGTAACCAAAATAAGTGCTGAAGAGTTTGGAATAAAACTAAGACTTGAGATTACTGGCACCAAAATAGCGCACACCGTAATCATGATTGATCCTGTATAAATGTTATTAATGCGAATTTTATTAAAACTCTTTCTACCAGATAAAAACGCCCCAATCATAATTCCAATGACTGATGAGGCAAGCATTGCATTAACCACCAGTGGACTCTCTACCCCAAAATTGACCTTGGCATGAGCAGGAATAACGGCCACTAGGTTCTGCGACATACCCCAAAAAATAGCTGTGCCCAAAATAGAATACCAAACTATTTCATTAGCCCTCATGGCTTTAAAGTTTGTGGATAAATAATGAAATGAGATTAACTTTCCGATTGAAAGCTTTACTTCACTCAACTTGGATGGGTAGAAACGAGTTCCAAGAGTTGCCAAGAATTCAATCGTTGATAGTCCAACTAAAACCCAGCCTACTGGGGCTATTTTCATGAGAATCTCCTCAGGAGTTGTAACCTGCATTGTCCCTAAGTAGGCTTCAAATAAATAAGAGAAAAATACTGTGCCCAACAGAATTGCAATCAACACAACTGATGAGTGATATGCATTACCTTTGCTCAAACCTGCTTTACTAAGACACTCCTTAATGTATCCCATTTTAGCAGGAGAGTATATTGCGCTTTGAGTTGCAAGTAGAAGCGTGAAGCCAAATGCAGTTTTATACAAACCATTGTAGTAACAGTATGTAATTCCTAAGGTAATTATGACTGCTGAAAAGGCACTAAAACGCATCACACTTGTCTTTGCAAATCTGTCAGAAAGGTACCCAGACATTGTAAAAAGCAGGATAAATGGCACCAAAATCATGGCATTCACAACAGCAGTCAAAATGATTTGCTGCTGCTCACCGTAGATCATAAAGATAGTATTTTGAATAATGATCTTGTGGCCTAAGTCCACAAAGGCATTTAGAAATACAGCAACTAAGTAGATTGAAAAAACTAAGGAGCGCTCTCTACTAATCGGTTGACTTTCTTCCATACCTCTCCAAGCTATTTTCTAAACTAAACAGTATAAGAGAATTATTGGAAGTCAGGTATTAAAATTCAATACCTTCGACCTCAGCAATCGTTTGCATATCTTTGTCACCTCTACCTGAGAGGTTAATGATAATAGACTTATCACTGGACCACTCTTTAGCTAATTTCACTGCATAAGCAATTGCATGGGAGGGCTCTAGTGCTGGAATAATCCCCTCAACTTCAGTTAAAAGATGAAAGGCCTCTAAGGCTTCCTTATCAGTAATAGCAACATATTCAGCTCTGCCAATATCTTTTAGGTAAGCATGCTCAGGACCAACTCCAGGGTAATCAAGGCCAGCAGAAATTGAGTGCCCCTCAATTATTTGACCACTTTCATTTTCCATTAAGTAAGTTCTATTTCCATGCAAAACACCGACACTTCCAGCTGTCAGCGGCGCAGCATGAGCATCAGGTCCGAGATCGATGCCTCGTCCTCCAGCTTCAACACCAATAATTCTGACCGAAGTATCTTCAATGAAAGGGTGGAAAAGCCCAATTGCATTTGAGCCTCCTCCAACACAAGCAATGATGGCATCAGGAAGACCTCCGACTTGCTGATCAAATTGTTCTTTGGCCTCTTTACCGATGACGCTTTGAAAGTCCCTTACGAGCATTGGATAGGGATGAGGACCAGCTACAGTTCCGATAATATAATAGGTGTCATCAATGTTAGTCACCCAGTCTCTCATTGCCTCATTTAAAGCATCTTTCAGTGTTTTTGAACCTGAAGATACTGGAACTACAGTTGCGCCAAGAAGCTTCATGCGATATACATTCTGAACCTGTCTGACTACATCAACCTCACCCATGTAGACGACGCACTCAAGGCCTAATCTTGCTGCAATAGTGGCTGATGCCACGCCATGTTGGCCAGCACCTGTTTCTGCAATGATACGAGTTTTACCCATCCTCTTAGCGAGTAAAGCTTGGCCAATTGTATTGTTGACTTTGTGTGCACCCGTGTGATTTAAGTCTTCACGTTTTAAATATATCTTGGCGCCGCCAATCTTTTTTGTTAAGTTCTCAGCATAGTAAAGTGGTGTTTCTCTTCCTACATAATGCTTAAGATCATACTCAAACTCTTTTAAGAACTCTGGATCATCTTTGTATTTTTCATAGGCTTCGTTTAATTCTGTTACTGCAGACATAAGGGTTTCTGCAACAAAAATGCCGCCATATTGATCAAAATGACCATTCTCATCTGGGAGGTTATAACTCATGAATTTGTATTTCTTATAAAAGCTATTATTTTATCAATATCCTTAACCCCTGGAGCACTTTCAACACTGCTAGAAGCATCTACAGCGTATGGCTTAACTTGACTAATTGCAGCAGACACATTGACTTGATTTAATCCCCCAGCAAGAATAATAGGTAACGATATATCAACGCAAGCTAAGGACCAATCAAAGGCCTCCCCAGTGCCACCATAAGAAGAGGGGTTGTATGAATCAAGGAGAATCGCACTTGCACTTGAAAATTGTTCAGCTACTTCTTCAACATGAGTCTCTGGCTTCACTCGCAATGACTTAATAAACGGCATTTGATATTGAGTACAGTCAAGAAGACCTTCATCACCATGAAATTGAAGTGTATCGAGAGGTACTTCGCAAAGAACTTCATCAATGAAACTTGGGTTTGCATTGACAAATAATCCAACTCTATTAACAAAGGGTGGCAATTCATCAATAATCTGTTGTGCTCGATGAATCTCCACATTTCTTGGTGACTTATTATAGAAAACAAGACCAATTGCATCTACGCCAGCAATTGCGGCATCTCTTGCATTTTTAGGGTCCGTAAATCCACAAATCTTAACTTTTGTCATTGGAAGTTATTTTGTATTTATATATAGATTTTCTCACAGGCTTCTATTCCGTTGGATGAAATAAATGGAGATCTTGAAATCTAACTTATTTTTTTGTCTTGGGAGAAGCTTTCTTTTTTCTTTTTTTTGGCTTGGCTTTTGCCTTAATTTTTCCTTCGATAGCTTTTTTACATTCTTCTAAGGTTAAATCCGCAGGCTCCTTATCTCCAAACACTTTAGCAACAGTGACGTTTTTCTGTCCCTTACCCCTCTTTTTTCCATTCCAAATGTAAGGCCCAAAACGACCATTTAGTACTTGGATATCTGAATCCTCATAAACTTTAATGATCCTCTCTGCATCAAATTTTTCTTTTGCAGCAATTAACTCTAATGCAGTTTCTAAAGTAACCTCCTCTGGAGTCTCTTCTTTCAGAGAAACATATTTTTTGCCATATTGAATGTAGGGTCCAAACCGACCATAGTTTGCCTTAATAGTCTCGCCAGCTTCAGTCTCACCAACAGTTCTTGGCATATTAAAAAGCTCTAAGGCCTCTAAAAGAGATATATTTTCAATATCTTGTCCCGTTCTTAATGATGCAAAAGTTGGTTTTTCCTCATCATCCTGACTTCCAATCTGAGCAAATGCTCCATACCGACCAAATCTTACGCTCACTGGCTTACCAGAAACTGGATCTTCCCCTAGCTCTCTTTTGCCATGTGTCTCGTCTCTTGAAATATCTTTAGCCAGCTCAATCTGTTCATGAAAAGGCTCGTAAAAATTACGAACGACCCCTGTCCAGGATTTCGATTCTTCAGCTATAAGATCAAAATCACTTTCTAGATTAGCTGTGAACTCATAACCAATAATATTTCTAAAGTTTTTAAGCAAAAAATCTACTAATAGGTAAGCGACATTGGTTGGGAAAAGCTTATTCTTTTCAGCCCCAGTCATTTCAGTTTGTGTCAGCTCTGAGATATTGCCCTCTGAGATCTCAACACATTGATATTCTCGCTGAATACCATCTCTCGTATCTTTCACAACATAATTTCTGTCTTGGACAGTGGTAATCATAGTTGCAAAGGTTGACGGCCTTCCAATGCCCATTTGTTCAATTTCTTTAACTAGTGATGCTTCCGTATATCTTGGCTTTGCTCTTGAAAAAGACTCTCTTGAGTTCATATCAATCAAGGTCAGCATGTCGCTCTTACTTATTTCAGGCAAAAGCTTATCATCAGAGGACATATAGTCATACACCTCAAGGAATCCAGCAAAAGAGAGTACCTCACCATCCGCGATAAAGTGCTCACTCCGTCCAGAGATATTAATAGTGACTTTAGTTTTTTGTAATTGTGCATCACTCATCTGCGAGGCGAGTGTTCTTTTATAAATTAATGAGTATAACTTTGAAGATTGGTCATCTAGGCCAAGAATAGTAGGCTTGGTAAGGTCAGTTGGTCTAATAGCCTCATGTGCTTCCTGAGCGCCACTCGAACTGGTTTTGTATCTTCTAGCTTGATGAAATTGCTTTCCATATTTTGAGACAATTTCTTCTTGGGCAGCAGTAATTGCAACTTCAGATAAATTCAATGAGTCGGTTCTCATATATGTAATTGCACCCTCACGATATAAGTTCTGAGCAATTGACATAGTTTGTTTAACTGAAAAACCAAGCTTTTGTGAAGCCTCTTGCTGCAAAGTAGAGGTAATAAATGGGGCCTTAGGTGATCTTTTAGATGGCTTTGTGTCAACTAAATCAACAATTAATTCAGCTTCTAGCAAAGCTTCAGCAAAAGAGAGGGCATCTTCCTTAGAGCTAAATTCTTTACTGAGTTTTACTTCAAGATTTTGATTGTTCTTATTCGCTAGATTTGCTTTAACTTTAAAAGTACTAATTGGGGTATGAGCTGAAATTTCACGCTCTCTTTCAACAACCAATCTTACAACTGGAGACTGAACTCTTCCAGCTGAACGGGCTCCAGAAATTTTTCTCCAGAGAACTGGAGAAATCTCAAAGCCAACTAGCCTATCAATGATTCTTCGAGCTTGTTGCGCATCAACTAGATCAGTATTTATTGTTCTTGGATTCTTGATTGCCGCCGTAATAGCGCCCTTGGTTATTTCATGAAATACAATCCTTGGAGTATCTAGATCTAAAGATAGAGCCTGCTGAAGATGCCATGCAATAGCCTCTCCTTCGCGGTCCTCATCCGTAGCTAAAAAGATTTTCTCAGCAGTTTTAGCAGATTTTTTTAAGTCGGCAACAACTTTTTTCTTATCCGCACTGATAGCATAAGTGGGCAGAAAGTCATTCTCAATACTGACACCCATATCTTTCTTGGGCATATCTCTAATGTGACCAATGCTGGATTTAACAACATAGTCCGGCCCTAAAAACTTTTCAATTGTTTTTGCTTTCGCCGGTGATTCGACAATAACAAGATTTTTTGACATAAGAAGTCCTACTGGAGAGTAGGGTTATCATCATGAAACACAATAGACTCTATCCATTGTGATGGAACAGCCGATTCAGCACTATTTCCAATAACCATCATTACTACCCATTTCAAATCATCAATACTAAGCTTTGAATCCTCTAAAGACATAACTTGATCAATGACTATCTCTCTTTGACTGGGGTTTAGTTGGCCCATATTTTCCATAAACATTATGAAGCCTTGAGCCCTAGAATCTAATTTAGTTTTTTCAAGCTCACTATAAATTCGCATCGAATTATGAACCGTATTAAAACTTGCAATTTTTCCGTCTTGGAGTGCTGCAATATTCTCAAGCCAAATTAATGCTTTTTCAATTCTCTCAGAATCAAACCCAGCTTCAGATAGATGTGTCTTTAACAAATCATCATCCAACTCTTGAGTTGAATCTTGCTCAGCAGATTCAAAAAGGAAGTCAAACATAAAAGTGAGTACATCAAGAATGTTGTTAGTCATAGAGCCTCTTAAAAATTAACATATCTTACAAATTTATTCATACTAGACTCCCATCGCAAATTATAAAGAGTCCATTTACTTGATTATTACTTGTGGGCAACAATCACTTTTTCAACCTCCACTTACGTTATAAAGTGATTACTAAATTAAAGCAACTAATTATTTGTTACCTTCATTATCCACATCTTTATATAAATTGGGCCTTAATAAGGCTTTAACAGCAAAGAAACTCTCATTTATCAGGCATACCGATTCTATTCAAGTATGGTAAAATTGCAAAATTTTTTGTTGGCATAAATAGATTATGAAAAGAACTTTCCAACCGAGCGTGTTAAAACGTAAACGCAATCACGGCTTTAGAGCCAGAATGAAAACCCGTTCTGGACGTGCTATTCTAAGTGCACGTAGAAAAAAAGGGCGTAAGCGCTTAGCAGCTTAATACAATGGCTAGCTCGCTTGCTCGAAGTGTGCGTATTACTAATGCCAAGGAATTCGCATATATTTTCAAAAAAGGGTGCCATTCTCAAAGTAAGTTTTGGAAAATAGTCACTAGTAAAACTGAATACTCATTTTCAAAACTTGGGCTTGCGATATCCAAAAAAGAATACAGAAGAGCTGTCGATAGAAATCACTTAAAAAGACTCGCGCGTGAAACTTTTCGAGTCAACCAAGACAGCTTGGGGCAATTGAACTATGTTGTAATGGCCAAAAAAGCTCAAAGCATAAATAATATTGAAATGACAAATGATCTGCTTTCACTTATGAAAAAAGCAATAAATAGGTCAAACTCATAATGAAATTCTTACTTCTACCTCTCATCAAAGTTTATCAATGGGTTGTCAGTCCTATTTTAGGCAGTAATTGTCGCCACATACCGACTTGCTCTGAATACACATATGAAGCAATTAAGTATCATGGAGCCATTAAAGGGGCCGCTCTTGGTGTAAAAAGAATAAGCAAATGTCATCCTTGGTCTGAGGCAAGCTATGATCCAGTCCCAAAAAAAATTAAAACAATTTAAATACTTATGAACACTCAAAAACTCTTTCTTTTTATTGCGATTTTTTTAACTGTTTTTTTGCTTTGGGATAAATGGGAGCTTACTCAGTCTTTAGACGAGAACGGAAATGTAATAACTCAAACTCAGCTAGTTACTAATAACTCTTCAAAAGAAATAACTGATGTTCCACTTCCAAGTGATGTTCCAACAGCAGAATTGCAAGTCTCAGAAGATTCGACTCCAGCAATATATGAGCCAAGTAATTCTGGAGCATATACTACAGTTGTAACTGATCTTTTAACTCTTCAAATTTCACACAAGGGTGGAACGATAATTAGTGCCTTACTGAATGCGTACCCTGAAAGTTTGAATTCTGAAGAAAGATTTGAGTTATTAAGTAATTCACCAGATAGAATTTTCCATGCACAAAGTGGATTGATTCCTGCAGACCAAATGCCAACTCATCAAGATGAATATACTTCAGAAAGTGAAGAATATTTCTTAGGGAGCAATAATGAATTGACTGTTCCACTAAAATGGACTGACAATAATGGTGTCACTGTAACCAAAAACTTTCACTTTAAGCAAGATAGCTATGTAATCGAAGTTGACTATCAAATAGACAATAACAGCTCTTCTGACCGCGTTGTAAGTAGCTATACTCAGCTTGCTCATGGCGCTTCGCAAGAATCTGGTGGCTTTATGATGGGAATGCAAAACTTCAACGGTGGTGCTATTTACAATGATGAGGAAATCTTTGAAAAAATTGATTTTGAAGACTTTGACTCAAGTCCAAAGACAACATCTATCGGTGGATGGGCAGCGATGATTCAGCATTACTTCTTTTCAGCATGGATTCCAAACGAAAAAGAGAAGCATACATACTCAACCAAATCAAGTAGAGACAACTTCCTTCTAACAACTGTGAATCCTAGCTCAAGAATTGCCGCGGGCTCCTCAGTCAATATTGGAAAAAATCAGCTCTTCATCGGACCTAAAGAACATGTTCGTCTTGAAAACCTAGCGCCCGGACTAGATAAAACAGTTGACTATGGATTCCTTTTTATAGTGGCTAAACCTTTATCTGTATTCCTTCATTGGATTTATAGTTTTGTTCAAAACTGGGCCATATCAATTATCTTAGTAACTCTCGCAATTAAGCTTGCCTTCTATAAATTGTCAGAAAAATCCTTTAAATCAATGGCTGGGATGAAAAAATTAGCACCTAGACTCCAAAAGATTAAAGAAACATACGAGGGCGATAAACAGAAAATTGGTAAAAAAACCATGGAGCTTTATAGGACTGAAAAAATCAATCCTGCTGCTGGTTGTCTTCCGATTCTGGTTCAAATCCCTGTATTCATTTCAATTTACTGGGTTCTTATAGAGATGGTTGAGCTTCGCCAAACACCTTTCTTATATCTACCAGATTTAGCTGCAAAGGATCCTTATTTCATCCTTCCATTAATCATGGGCGCATCAATGTGGTTTCAACAAAGACTTAATCCGCCTCCTGCAGACCCAATCCAAGCAAGGATTATGCAGATGCTTCCAATTGTTTTTACTGTCTTCTTCCTCTGGTTCCCATCAGGGCTTGTATTATATTGGGTTACAAACAACGTTCTTTCAATTGCACAACAAATGTTCATTAACAAAAAAATTAATGGGTAGCTAGTTTATTATGAGTAGTCATTCTAAAGCCGAAACAATAGCTAAAGACATAAAGCTTTTAATCTTGGATGTCGATGGAGTGCTAACTGATGGTGGTATTTACTTTGATGATAATGGCACAGAACATAAAAAGTTTGATTCTCAGGATGGATGTGGAATTAAATTATTAGAATTATGTGGTGTTGAAGTTGCAATCATTACTGCAAGAAGTACTCGCTCTGTTGCACATAGGCTTGAAACACTTGGTGTCAAAAATTACTACCACGGGATAAAAGACAAGGGTGCTGCCCTCAAAGAGCTTTCAAAAAAACTGTCTATTGATTTAAGTGAATCAGCCTTTGTGGGAGATGATGTCATTGATTTGCCAGCTATGACAAGAGTTGGATTACCTATAGCTGTTGCAAATGCTCACTCTTTTGTAAAAGAAAATGCATTGATGGTCACTGAAAAGGCTGGGGGCTCTGGAGCTGTTAGAGAGGTTTGTGATTTTTTATTAAAAGCACAAAATAAATATGATAGCTTAATGAAGTCATTTTTGAAATGACTTCATTTCAATCAGAGTGCTATGAGGCTCTCAAAACAGTTCCGCCTGGTAAAGTGATTTCATATGCTGGTCTTGCTAAGATGATAGGCAGACCAAACGCTCACCGAGCTGTTGGAAGCGCCATGAATAAAAATCCTTTTGCACCTAAAGTACCTTGTCACAGAGTGGTGAAGTCGAATGGAGAGATAGGTGGTTTTGCAGATGATATTAACGTGAAAATAAAACGCCTTCGTAAAGAAGGCGTTGAAGTATTAAATAATCAAATTGTTAATTTTAAGTCTGTTTTATTTAGCGAATCTTAACGCTTTTTACCTCTCATCTTAGAAATCATTTGAAGCTGAGCCATTGACTCTGCCAATGCTGCTTGAGTAGTTGTTAAATCCTGATCACCCTGAGAATTTGACATAGCTTCTTCAGCTCTTTTCTGAGCCTCGAGTGCTTTTGACTCATCTAAGTCATTAGCACGAATCGCTGTGTCAGAGAAGATCGTTACAGTTCCAGGTTGAACTTCAATAATCCCTCCTGAAACAAAGATTGACTCCATGCCACTCTCAGTTTCAACTCTGACCTCGCCAGGCTTGAGGGTACTAATTAGTGGAACATGCATTGGATACACACCAATCTCACCCATTGAAGCGGGGGCAAAAACACACTTTGCCTCTCCTGAGTATATTTCCTCAGTTGCACTAACTACATCAACGTGGATTACTGACATTTATGCTGTCTCCGATGCCTTTACTTTAACTTCCTCAATTGAGCCAGTCATATAAAAGGCTTGCTCAGGAATTGCATCATGCTCTCCATCCAATATAGCTTTAAATCCAGAAATCGTATCTTTTAATGAAACATACTTACCAGGCGAACCAGTGAAAACTTCTGCAACAAAGAATGGCTGTGACAAGAATTTTTGAATCTTACGTGCACGAGATACGGTTTGCTTGTCTTCTTCAGACAATTCATCCATACCAAGAATCGCAATAATATCTTTCAGCTCTTTATAGCGTTGAAGAACACCTTGAACTCCGCGAGCAACATCATAGTGCTCCTGGCCTACAATTAAAGGATCGAGTTGGCGTGAAGTTGAGTCAAGTGGGTCTACTGCAGGATAAATACCTAGCTCTGCGACTTGACGAGACAGAACTACCGTTGCATCCAAGTGAGCAAATGTTGTTGCTGGTGATGGGTCTGTTAAGTCGTCAGCAGGAACATATACAGCTTGAATTGATGTGATAGAACCTGTCTTAGTTGAGGTAATTCTCTCCTGAAGAGCTCCCATTTCCGAAGCAAGAGTTGGCTGATATCCAACTGCAGATGGCATACGTCCTAAGAGGGCAGACACCTCTGTACCTGCAAGGGTATATCTATAGATATTATCAATAAATAAAAGTACGTCTCTTCCTTCATCACGGAAGTACTCAGCCATAGTAAGGCCAGTTAAAGCAACACGAAGTCTGTTTCCTGGAGGCTCATTCATCTGACCATAAACTAACGATACTTTATCCAGTACATTTGAATCTTTCATCTCATGGTAGAAGTCATTACCTTCACGCGTTCTCTCACCAACACCAGCAAATACTGAGTATCCTGAGTGCTCGATTGCAATGTTGCGAATAAGTTCCATCATGTTAACTGTTTTACCTACGCCAGCACCACCAAACAATCCAACCTTACCACCTTTTGCAAAAGGACAAACTAAATCAATCACTTTAATACCTGTTTCTAGTAATTCAGTCGCAGGTGCTAATTCATCATATGCAGGGGCAGCACGGTGAATTTCCCAATCAGCTTCTTGACCAATCTCACCGGCATTATCAATTGGCTCTCCAAGCACATTCATAATACGGCCAAGGGTTTTAGTACCAACAGGCACCTTAATAGCTTTACCAGTATTAGTCACCTCTAATCCTCTCTGAAGGCCTTCAGAGCCTCCCATAGCAATTGCTCTAACGACATTATCGCCAAGCTGTTGCTGAACCTCTAAAGTAAGGTTCGCTTTAGTAACATGAAGTGCGTTGTATACCTTAGGTATTGCATCAGATGGAAATTCGACATCGATAACAGCGCCAATAATTTGTGTAATTTTGCCTATACTCATTTGCTTTTCCTTATTTTAAATCTTTAAACAGCCGCAGCGCCCGCTACAATCTCAGAAATTTCCTGAGTAATAGCAGCCTGCCTTGCCTTGTTATAAATCAATTGAAGATCATCAATCATATCTCCAGCATTTTCTGTGGCACTATGCATAGCTATCATTCTTGAAGATTGCTCACAAGCAATATTCTCTACAATTCCTTGATAGACTAAGGCTTCAATATAACGAACCAATAATGCGCTTAGCGCACTCTCTGCATCTGGCTCATAAATATAATCCCAGTGGTGATCCATACTTACTTCTTCAGTAACCTCCATTGGAACAATTTGTTTAACAGTTGGCACTTGTGACATAGTGCTCGCAAATCTGTTATAAGCAATCATAATCTGATCAATCTCACCAGCGTCATAGCGGTCCAACATAACTTTAATTGCGCCCAAAAGGTCATCAAAATTTGGTGTATCCCCTAAATCTGTGAGCACAGAGTTAATTGTTAAACCAGTGTTCTTGAAGAATGAGGTAGCTTTTTTACCAATAGTACAAAGCTCAACATCAACCTTATCTGATTGCCAAGCTGCGATATCTTTTAGAAGGCTTCTAAATAGATTTGTATTAAGACCTCCACACAGGCCTCTATCACTTGAAATTATAATAATTCCGACACGCTTATTTTCTTCAGAAGCAGTCATGTAAGGATGCTTAAACTCTGAATTAGCATGAGTTAAATGGCCAATAACATTAAGGATTTTTTCAGAGTAAGGTCTTGATGCAAGCATTCTATCTTGTGCCTTCTTCATCTTAGATGCGGCAACCATTTCCATAGCCGAAGTAATCTTCTGAGTATTTTTAATACTCGCTATTTGGGTCCTAATTTCCTTACCTACTGCCATCTCAATCTACCAAGTATTATTAGCTTTAAAGTCATCAATCGCTGCCTGAAGCTTTGCCGCAATATCATCATTGTAGTCGCCCGACTCATTAATAGAATCCATCAAGTCTTTCTGACTTGTGTTCATATATGCCAAAAGTGCCGCCTCAAATGCCACTACTTTATTTGCCTCAACATCATCAAGTGCTCCTGAGTTAGCAGCAAAAAGTGAAGTTGCAGTTTCAGCAACATTTAGTGGTGAGTATTGTGCTTGTTTCATTAGCTCTGTTACACGGATTCCTCGATCAATCTGAGCTTTAGTTTCAGCATCAAGATCAGATGCAAACTGAGCAAAGGCAGCCAATTCACGATACTGTGCTAGGTCAAGACGAATACTACCTCCTAGCTTCTTAACAGCTTTAGTTTGGGCCGCACCACCAACTCTTGAAACTGAAAGACCAGCATTAATCGCAGGACGAATACCTGAGTTGAATAAGTCTGTTTCTAAGAAGATTTGACCATCAGTAATTGAAATTACATTTGTCGGAACAAAAGCTGATACGTCACCAGCTTGAGTTTCAATTATAGGAAGAGCGGTCAAAGAACCGGTCTTACCTTTAACTTCTCCATTTGTTACCTTCTCAACATAATCAGCGTTAACTCTTGAAGCTCTTTCGAGTAACCGTGAGTGAAGATAGAATACATCACCTGGATAAGCTTCGCGCCCTGGTGGTCTCTTCAGAAGGAGTGAGACTTGACGATAAGCCCAAGCCTGCTTTGTTAAGTCATCATAAACAATTAAAGCATCCTCTCCACGTTCCATGAAATACTCACCCATTGCACAACCAGCGTAAGGAGCAATATACTGAAGCGCTGCAGAGTCAGAAGCTGAAGCAGATACAATAATTGTATGGGCTAAAGCACCATGTTCTTCGAGCTTACGAACAACAGCAGCAATTGATGATGCTTTTTGTCCAATGGCAACATAGATACATTTAACACCAGTATCTTTTTGGTTGATAATCGCATCAATGGCTACAGCAGTTTTTCCAGTTTGACGGTCACCAATAATAAGTTCACGCTGACCACGCCCAATTGGCACCATTGCATCAATAGCTTTAATTCCAGTTTGGATAGGCTGATCAACTGACTGCCTATCAATTACTCCAGGAGCAACAACCTCAATTGGTCGGCTTGCACTAGCTTTAATTTCACCCTTACCCTCTAAATCTTCTCCGAGGGGATTAACAACTCGTCCAAGAAGCTCATTTCCTACCGGAACTTCCATAATGCGGTTTGTACACTTAACAGTATCACCTTCTGAAATATGAAGATAGTCACCTAGAACAACTGCACCAACTGAGTCTTGCTCTAAGTTAAGGGCTAAACCAAAAGTATTACCGGGGAACTCTAGCATCTCTCCAAACTGGGCATCGGCTAAGCCATGGATACGAACAATTCCATCGCTCACACTAATTACTGTGCCCTCTGTTCGAGCCTCTGCTGAAAAGTCAAAACCCTCTATTTCTTTTTTAATTAAATCACTGATTTCAGAAGCGTTTAATTGCATACCAAACCTCTCTATATAAAATTAATTTACAGACAATGAGACACTTAGCGCATCTACTTTTGCCTTAACTGATGTATCAATTACCTTGTCACCTTCCTTGATAATGACACCGCCTTTAAGGGTCAAGTCAATTTCAGTTTCAACTGATACGGTTGTTTTGTGTTTATTTGTCAAATCCTCTACAATTGTATTTTTTTCTGCTTCACTTAATTCAAAAGCACTAATAACTTTGAAATTTTTGCTCTTGTTAGCATTTGATACAGCTGCCTCAAAAGCATTCGATATACTGCTAATTGCTGCAGAACGATCATTATTAAGAATCAAATTAATAAAAGCAGTTTCTTGCGTACTAAGATCTTTCGAAATTGCTCTTCCAACTAAAGTAGAAATCAAATCAAATTTTTGATCCTTGCTTTTGCTAGGAGATGCAATAAAAGCTTTTGTATTAGTATCAGCCATAACTAGAGTGACGGCTGACAAAAGCTGGCTCCACCCTGAGACAGAATTATTTTGCACAGCAATTTCAAAAATCGCTTGAGCGTATGGCTTTGCAATTGTTGATAATTCCATCGTGCCTACCTATAGTGATTGAGAAAGCTTTGAAAGCATATCTTTATGTGTTTTAGAATCAACTTCTTTATCCAAAACCGAATTTACGCCCTGCATAACCAAAGTTGAAACTTGGTCTTTAAGCTCATTACGTGCTTTCACAACCTCTTGGTCGAGCTCAGATTTAGCATGTGCCTTGATCTTATCAGCTTCTTCAGATGCTGCACCCTTTGCATTATCTATCATGACACTAGCTTGCTTGTCAGCATTTGCAATAATTTCAGCTGCCTGAGTTTTTGAGCTTTCAATTAAATCTTCTGCATTTTTCTGCGCTAAAGCATGCTCTTCTTTTCCAAGCTCTGCTGCCTTTAGTCCATCCTCGATCGCTTTTTTGCGAGCCTCCATAGCCTCAACTAGCGGTGGCCAAACAAACTTCATGCAAAACCAGACAAACATGGCAAACATAATTGTTTGCCCAATTAGCGTAAGGTTAATATTCATAACTTAATACCCTTGTTCATTGAAAAGAATACGATTTATCCTGCAACCGCAAACAAGATATACATTGAGATACCAACTGCAATCATAGGTACCGCATCAACTAGTCCCATTACGATAAACATTTGAGTTCTTAGCATTGGAATTAATTCCGGCTGACGTGCAGCACCCTCGATAAATCTAGCACCAAGAATACCAATACCTACAGCAGCGCCAAGTGCGCCAAGACCCATCAAAATAGATCCTGCTAAAAATAATATACTTTGTTCCATTTTTTGCTCCTACTTATTAAAACTATTTAAAAAAAATTAATGCTCTTTTTGGTGTGCCATATCCATATAAACAATTACTAGCGTCATAAAGATAAACGCCTGAAGCAATACAATTAAGATATGAAAAATAGCCCACGGCAAAGACAGGCTCCACTGAATCCAGAATGGCAACAGTGCAATTAGAATGAAGATCATCTCGCCTGCATACATGTTTCCAAATAAACGCAGTGCAAGCGAAACTGGCTTAGCCAGTAGGTTCACTCCTTCTAAAAATAAGTTAGCAGGCAACATCCACTTCCCAAAAGGATGCAGTGTTAATTCACCCGCAAATCCACCTAACCCCTTTTCTTTGATACTGTAATAGAGGATTAGTATAAAAATACCAATTGACATTCCAAATGTTGCATTTGGATCAGTTGTTGGAACCACCTTCAAGTACTCAACACCCATTGCTGCAAATAGGGTTGGGAGCCAATCTACTGGAACAAGGTCCATTGTGTTCATTAGCACAATCCAAATAAATGTAGTAAGTGCTAGAGGAGCAACGAGGGGGTTTTTACCATTAAATGATCCCCGGACATTTTCATCAATAAAATCAACGATGCTTTCAACAAAATTTTGGAATCCGCTCGGCGCTTCTATAGAGGCTTTCTTTGCTGCTCTGGCAAAGAAAAATAAAAATAAAGCTCCTAACACAAAAGAAAAACCAAGAGTATCTACGTGCACAGCCATAAAACCCATGTCAGCAGCTTCTTGAGAAGTATGTGCAAAACCCCAATGACCATCAGGAAACTTCCCAAACGTTAAATTTTGAAGATGGTGCTTAATATAAGCACTAGATGTTAGTTCACCACTTGCCATTATTTTTGCCTTAACCTATCTAATATAAAACCTACTTGACCAACTACCAAACTCAAACACAGAGCTGCAGGATCAAGCTCTAACAAACCAAGCCCAATTAAAGCTAATAGGATAAGAGAAAATGTTCTAGTAACACTACTATTTATCGCCATCCTAAAGCTTTTTTGCGCATCAATATCAACTAATTTTTTTTGCTTATTTGTATACCAATTAAAAATCAAGGTATTGCTCAAACTAACTAGAGCCCCGTATAACGCGGCAAGAACAAAGCCATTAGTGGCATAGTAAACAACAATTAAAGCAAGGAAGAAGTATTGAATAAGTGAGCTAATTGATTTCACTTGCTACTTAACCACCCTGATTGTGCACAAACGCAACATTATACAATTTAATGTTTAATAGTCAAGCATTGAAAGCTGAATATATATTGCCTAAAGTTAAAAAAAATTCAACTAATTAAGGAGTTTAATTCAATGGCAATTTCTTTAAGTCTTATGAGCTTGAACTAATCATTTCTTCTGCAGCTATTCTGGTCTTTTCAGTAATCTTGATTCCACCCAGTATTCTTGCAATCTCATCTGCCCTCTGATCTTTATCCAATGAGACTACATCAGTGAAAGTCATATCATTTTTTTGTGTTTTCTCAACTTTTAGATGGTCTTTACCTTGAGCAGCAACTTGTGCCAGATGGGTTACACAAATAATTTGATAATGTTTTGCCAACTTTTTAAGCATTTGACCAACAATCTCTGCAACCGAACCACTGATTCCAACATCTACTTCATCAAAAACTACCGAAGGTGTGAGCTCAGTATTGCTTCCCGAAACTGAAAGCGCCAGGGAAACCCTTGAAAGCTCTCCACCAGAAGCAACTTTATTTAGTGGTTTAAAATCTTGTCCAGCATTTGTTTTAACATGGATGTTGATATCTTCAGCGCCATTTAATCTAACCTCTTTATCCAAATCGACCATCTTAAAAATAATTTCACTGCCAGGCATTCCAAGCTTTTGCATAAGACTTGTAACTTCTTTTGAGAGTGCATTGCTAGCTTTCTGTCTCTTAGCAGATAGTGCCTTAGACTTGAGATAATATTCTTTTTCAAACTGATTGAGTTCTTCATTTAATTTATCTAGTGTTTCATTCGAGCTTTCTAGTTCAGTCAGACTCTTCTCTAGAGATTGTTGTATATCGATGAGCTCTGTAATTTGACAATTGTGCTTTCTGCCTAAATCATGAAGCAGAGTTATTCTTTGCTCCAGTTGCATAGAATTATCTTCCTGGTTGCTTATTTTAGTGAGATAGTCTGTCAGATCATATATGCCTTCTTGAACTTGCAACTGAGCTCCAGCAATTAATGCTCTAATGGAATCTAATCGTGAATCAATCTCTTTTGATTGATCCAGAATATTCTCTCCATCAATAAGAATATTGTTTACTCCATGATCGTCATTCAATGCACTTAATATCTTTGATATTTTCTCAGTTAACTGGCTGGAATTTTTCGAGGCTTTATAATCATCTTCAATGCTGCTTAACTCCTCTATGGATAATTCAGCTTCATGAAACTCATTCAACTGATGTGTTACCAAATCTTTTTGAGCAGAAAGAAGTGAGTTGTTGTTTCGCAAGTTATCAATCTTGCCTTTGATTGTTTGATAACTATTAAAAATATCATTAACTTCATCGCACAGTTTTTGAGATCCAGCATAGTCGTCCAAAAGAATTCGATGATGGCTAGGCCTTAATAAGAGCTGATGCTCATTTTGGCCATGCATGTCAATCAAAGAAGCTCCAACTTCACTCAGGACTGATAATGGGACTTTGCTTCCATTTATGTATGAGTGAGACTTTCCGTCTGAAAGAATCACTCGCCTTATAATGCACTCAAAGTCATTTTCTAAATCTTGACTCTTAAGGTAAGCTAGAACGCTTGAATTTGATTCAATGCTGAAAGTAGCACTAATTTCTGCTTTATGTGCCCCCTTTCTAATAAGTGAGGCATCTGAACGTCTCCCAGCAATCATCGCCAAAGCCTGAACAATGATTGATTTTCCTGCTCCGGTTTCACCCGTGATAACTGTCATCCCTGACTGAAATTCAATAGCTAAATCCTCAATAACTACTAGATTTTTAATATTCAGGCTATCGAGCATACTATAAACTTTTAAACCTTTTGTCCCCAGTGGAGTTTTGACCTAATAATTTCAAAATAGTCATAACCTTTTGGATGGATTAGGTGAACAAAATTCTCATGTTTTTTAACTCTGAGCGAAACGCCTTCAGATGCAGAAACTGAGGATTGAGCATCAAAACTTATAGTAGCTCTCTCATCACAATCTAAAAGCGAAATAAATACTTCACTTTCGCCATGAAGAATAAATGGCCTATGGCTCATTGTATGAGGGCTAATTGAGACCAGGCAAATTGCGTTCGTGCTTGGATGCATTATTGGCCCACCACTCGATAACGCATAGGCAGTAGATCCTGTTGGCGTTGTAACAATAATTCCATCAGCCCTTTGATTATTAACAAAGTCATCATCAACATGAAGCTCAAACTCTATCATTCTGGGAGTTTCATTTCGATGAATTACTACTTCATTAAAAGCCAAGTGTTCAGAGACTACTTTACCATTTTTCTCAATTTGACAATTTAATAGGGATCTCTGTTCTTTAATAAATTCGCCATCAAGAATCTCAGTTACCGCGGAAGCCATTGAATCAACTGAAACATCGGCCAAAAAACCAAGCCTGCCAAGGTTAATTCCTAAAATGGGTATATTAGAATCAACATAAGTTCTGGCAGTATTAAGGATAGTTCCATCGCCTCCAACAACAATGATGAGGTCTGCTTCTTGATTTATTTCTTTAGCATTCTCAAGAAAGTCAACACCAAGATCCTTGAGAAGCACACCAAGCTCCAAAGCAGTTTTTTGACTGGTAAAATCATTTGGTTTACAGATAACGCCAACTGAATTAAACATAGGCCTTGAAATATACTAAAAAGTAACTAAATATCACATTAAATATACATTAGTTTGGTAACACAATGACAAAAAAGAAGGAACAAAAAACTCAAAAAATCGCCTCCAATAAAGCTAAAGAAGAGCTAGAAGATAACTCAAAAATTGAAGATTTAGAATCTCAACTTCAAGAGGCACAACAATCTGCCAAGGATAATTGGGATAAATTATTGCGTTCGCAAGCCGAAATGGAGAATTTAAAAAGAAGAACGACAAAAGATTTAGAAAATGCGCACAAGTTCGCACTCGACGGTTTTGTAAAAGCGCTTCTTGAGGTTAGTGATTCTCTAACCATGGGTATTAAATCTGCTAAGGATGAAAAGGCCACAATAGAAACCACAACAGAGGGCCTAGAGCTTACTATGAAGGTTTTCAATAGCACACTAGAAAAATTTGGTGTTGAGTCCATTAACCCAGTTGATGAAAAATTTGATCCTGAACTTCATGAAGCTGTCACTATGGTTCCCATGCCAGATAAAAAATCAAATACTGTTCTAGAGGTAATTCAGACTGGCTTTACTCTTAATGGAAGGCTTGTAAGGCCGGCGCTAGTAATCGTTGTTCAGTAAAGACAGTAAATTAATGAGGATATATATATTATTGGCTTTGCTAATAATTTCAAAAGGTACTCTAGCTAAAACCATCCAAATCGAGTTTACCGAAAATGACTCTTACAGTATCGAAGTAGCGTACATCGATGTTGGTGACACTATTGCGTGGCTACCAAAAAACAAAGGACATAATGTAGAGTTTCTAGCGGGTCCTGATATGGATGCTCTTCCAAATAATTCTAAGATAAACGAATTTCACTCAATTCTTTTTAAAACTCCGGGGGTTTATTTGTATGGTTGCACACCCCATTTAAATATGGGCATGTTGGGTTTAATTGTCGTCAACAATGATTTT
>CABXDP010000010.1 GCA_902511025.1 uncultured Gammaproteobacteria bacterium
ACTGTGATTATTCCTGAGGACAACGAGAGAGAATTATCTGAAGTTCCTGAAAAAATTAAAAGTAAGCTTGAGATTATTAAAGTTAAGTGGATTGATCAGGTCTTAGATATTGCCCTTGAAAAAGAATAAATTGAGTTAGATTTGATAACTTAATTTTTTTTATGCTGTTTTAGCTTGCTTGAACTTCTTTTCTAGTTTCATTGCTAGCATTGCTGAGGGTATCGATACAATTAAAAAGAATACACCCACTAAAGTCATTGGTTCAAGATAAGTGTAGTGGCTGTTACTATATTGATCAGCAGCTCTAAATAATTCAACAACTGTGATTGCAGCAAGTAAAGGTGTTTCTTTGAACATCGTTATCAGATAGTTTGCTAGAGGGGGAATCATAGGAGGAATTGCTTGAGGAAGAATAACATTTTTCCATGTTTGAAGTGGGTTATAGTTTAGTGATTTGGCGGCTTCCCATTGACCCTTAGGTACATTATCAATTCCAGCTCTAAAGACTTCTGATGTGTATGTGCTAAAGTGAATACCCAAAACTATGACGCCACAGGTAAAGGCTTCTAGGAAAATTCCAAAGTCAGGAAGGACATAAAACACAACATATAGCTGAACTAGAATTGGCGTTCTTCTAACAAACTCAGTGACCCAATATAAGGCGACTCTAGTGAACTTACTTTTAGACATTTTGAGAATAGCTATTCCTAAACCCAATACGTAAGCAAGTAGGGATGCAACAATTGTTGCTTGAATGGTTACAACTAGTCCGTCTGCTAGTTGCGGTAAAACTGCGAATGCATGATCCCAATTCCATTCCATGACTATTTATCTCCAGCAGTCATAATATTTCTGCCTTTAGAAAACTTTTTGGCAATCAAGTCTACTACCTTTACCAGAACTGAAGCAATGATAAAGTAAATGACAAGAATTAATAAAAAGGGCTCTAACGTAAGGGCAGTCTGAACTCTAATAATTTGAGCCATGAAAGTTAGGTCAGAGATAGTAATCAGAGAGGCAACCGCAGTTAATTTCAGTAACTCTATGAGTAGGTTGCCAAATGTAGGGATCATAATTGGAATTGCTTGAGGAATTATCACATACCTATATTTCTTGAAAACAGAATAATTTAAGGCTTGTGAAGCCTCATGCTGTTCTTTGCCAACAGCTAGAATAGCGCCTCTGACCACTTCTGATCCATAGGCACCAACATTTAGTCCACAAGCAACTACTCCAGCAGTAAGGGCGTCAAAATATATCCCCCACATTGGTAGTACAAAATAGATAAAAAACATTTGAACAAGAGCTGAGCTGCCTCGAAAGAATTCCAGATAGATGATTGCAATCACTCTAACTGATCTGAATTTAGAGATTCTTGAGAGTCCAACAATGAATGAAATAATAAGAGCTAGAATAGCACCCAGAACTGTTAATTGGATTGTTGTAATCGTTCCTTCAATCAGTATAGGATAAAAAGCTATAACTTCATTCATAAAAAAATTCTAAAAAAAACCTGCCCCGTAATAATTACAGGGCAGATTAGGTTGTTAAGTAAATTCTAATTAAACCTACCCTGTGTATCTTACAGGGAAGATTAAATTATAAAATAAATTTACATTCCATCAGGACATTGAGTCAAGTAGGATTTACTGGCAGTTGCTTCTGCTGAGAAACCATAAGGCTCTATGATAGCTGCAAATTCACCAGTAGCTTTTAACATAGCTAATGCCATATTATATTCAGATCTAAACTCTAAATCATCCTTATTAAATGCTGCGCCCGCACAACCCATTGGAACTCCTGTAACAGGCATTACTAATTCAAGATTTGGATCATTAGTTTTATTCAGTAGATCTGCTGTACCTAGGCCTGATAGAGCAAATACATCTACTCTTCCTTGCTGAAGCATCTTAATACCACTCGGAGGGGCATCAAAATAAACAATTTGGTCAGCACTTACACCACGCTCTAGTGCATATTTTTCTTCAGCACAACCAGCGCAAGTAGTCATCTTTAATGAAGGATTTGCAGCAATATCTTCATAAGTTAATAGATTGTTTGGGTTACCCGCTGGAACAGCAAAAGCTTCAGCACCACAAAGGTCAGGCTCTGAGTATATGATTGACTCACATCTACCTGGCTTAATATAAAGACCTGATGTAGCCATATCTACTCTTCTTGCTTGAAGAGCTGGAATCATAGCACCGTACATTATAACTTCAGCTTTAAGGTCTGGAACACCTAGGACATTAAGAACAGCGCGAGCAACATCAGGTGCTGCACCAGTAACATATCCATCTGACTTAATGTCAGAGTAAGGCGGTTCGTTAGCAACAGCTACAGTTGCATAACCTTGCTTCTTAAGTCTTTTTAAAGTATCAGATTCAGCATATGAAACCTGCGTGAAACCCAATACAATAAAAAAACATGTAAATAATGAAATAATTTTTTTCATATCGTTCTCCTTTTTATTATTGTTTAGAAATTAAAGTTTAACACTATCATTAAGACTAGAATTATTTTTAATTTACAAATATTTGCATAAATTATGCAATAGTAATAATTTTTCAATTTAATTATGCGAAAATCTGAAATTATGAATAACATCAATAAATTAGATAGCTTTGACTACAAAATACTAAATGCTGTTCAAGCGAATAACCGAGTGACCTCGGCGCAATTAGCAAAAGAAGTCGGGCTTTCGTCATCAGCTTGCCAAAGAAGATTAAATGCTATGCGCAAAGTTGGCATTATTGAGAAAGATATTTCTGTTTTGAATCGTAACCAGCTTAATAGAAAAATTACAATCATTGTTCAGATACTGAGCGACATAGAAGGTGCTGAGCACGATAAAGATTTTAAGAAGTCAATGTTGAGCGCACAAGAGGTCATGCAGTGTTATTATGTTACTGGTGATTATGATTACGTTGTGATAGCAACCTTTAAGGAAATGGGTGATTATGAAGAGTTTACAAAGAAATACTTCTTAAAAGATCCAAACATCAAGCGCTTTAATTCAATGGTAGTTATGAATAAAGTAAAAGAGAATTTATCAATTCCAGTTAATTGATATTATTAATAAACTTTTTAAGAAATTCTCTTGTCCTTTTCTCTTTTGGGTTTGAGAAAAGATTCTCGGGTTTACCAGACTCAACAATCTGGCCTCCATCAAAAAATAACACCCTATCTGCAAATTCTTGAGCAAAGTTCATTTCATGCGTGACCGTAAGCATTGTTGTATCAGAGTCAGAAGCAAGTTTACGTAGAACCGTTAAAACTTCATCTACAAGCTCTGGATCTAAGGCTGATGTCACCTCATCAAACAACATAATCTTTGGATCCATTGCAAGTGCTCTAGCAATTGCAACACGCTGCTGCTGGCCACCTGATAGCTGGTGCGGATACTGATCTTTTTTATCACTTAGTCCAACCAAACTAAACAACTCTTCAGCTTTTTCTTTGGCCTCAGCATCCGTTTTTTTCTTAATTAAAGTTTGAGGCTGCTGCACATTTTCAATGGCAGTTAAATGAGGAAATAAATTGAATTGCTGAAAGACCATTCCAATGTGATCACGCATTTTGTGCAAATGTGTTTCAGAGGCTGGAATGATTTTTCCATCGCTCTTTTCATGCCATAAATATTCATCATTGACTGAAACAAAACCATCATCAATTGTCTCTAAAGTCATCAAAATTCTTAAAATTGTAGTCTTACCAGAACCAC
Source organism: uncultured Gammaproteobacteria bacterium (assembly GCA_902511025.1). GTDB lineage: Bacteria > Pseudomonadota > Gammaproteobacteria > PS1 > Pseudothioglobaceae > Pseudothioglobus. The sequence continues at coordinate 3,725 of CABXDP010000010.1, forward strand.
TTGGTCCTATGAGAGCTAACTTTTCACCATCTTTCACTTCCAAGTTAAGATTCTTTAAAACTTGTAAGTTACCAAAAGATTTGGATACATTTTCAAATTCTATAATATTTTCCATTGCTTTAAATTGTAGTTAAATAAAATCTTGCATAAGAGATTCCCTAAGGATTTTATAATTTATATACGTCCAAAATAAATTATTAACTTGTTTTTTTCAACTCAACTAGAGTTGTATGGCATGTTGGACCTTGGCCTAAGGATGAAGTTCCAACATCTTTAGTTAGCACATTGGGATTGCCATGTCTCTCAATGTTTAAATCATAATCCGGATCAAACCAAGCTCCAGTCGACAAGACAACCACACCTGGCATAATATTGTCAGAAATTTTTGCACCAGCCAAAACTTTTCCTCGAGCATTATATAACAGAACAATATCACCATTTTTGATATCTCTATCTGATGCATCTTTTGAGTTAATCATGACAGGCTCTTTTCCATGTATTTTGTTTTTTTGACTCATTTCAGCATTATCCAGTTGGCTATGAAGCCTATGTGTTGGCTGATTTGAAATTAAATGCAAAGGGTATTCATCAACATTTCCAAGCCATTCATAGGGTTCGAACCAATATGGATGAGAATGACAATCAGGTAGTTGAAAACTTGAAATTGTATCAGATGAGATTTCTATTTTTCCAGAAGGTGTTTGTAAAGGAAATCTAGATGGGTCTCGTCTGAATTTATCAAACATAATCTTTTCAATCCTTGGAGCAGGGACCTCAAAATATCCTTTTTCCCAGAACTCTTCAAAACTAGGCAAACTCAAATCACTCTCTTTGTACTTTTTTTTATAGGCCTGAGAGCTCTTATCCCAAATAAATTTAATCCAGTCCATTTCACTTTTATTGTCAGTAAATGACTCTAAAAAGCCAAGTTTTTTTGCTAATCCAGAAAATATTTCAAAGTCAGTTTTTGAATTTTCAAAGCTCTTCATTGCCGACTTATTGGCCACAATTGTTGGGTCTCTTGGATTTAGCATAAGGTCATTTCTTTCTAAAGCCGTATTAGCGGGAAAAATAATGTCAGCATGAAGGGCCTGAGGATTCCACCAGATTTCATTTACAATTATTGTGTTTGGTTTCTGCCAAGCCTTTACCAGTCGGTTTAGATCTTGATGGTGATGAAAAGGATTACCTCCAGCCCAATAGATTAACTTAATATCCGGATAAGTTAACTTCTTTCCATCATATAGGAACTCATCTCCAGGCTTTTCTAGCATATCTGTGACTCTTGCAACTGGTATAAAATCCTTTATTGGATTAACTCCTTGAGGCAGGCTTTGCCATGGTATTTTGTCATATGAGTCACCAGTACTATTGACACTAGAATAACCAAAACCAAAGCCACCAGCAGCTGTACCAATTTGTCCAAGCATAGCGGCTAGCGTAATACCCATCCACAATGGCTGCTCTCCTCTTGATGCCCTTTGCAGACTCCAAGATATTGAGATCAAGGTTTTTTTTGATATTATTTTTTCAGCTAGTTTTTTAATTGACTTAACTGGGATATTAGTAATTTTAGATGCCCATTCAGGAGAGCAATCTTGATTATTTTTTTTACCTAAAACATAATCAGAAAAACTCTCAAACCCAACCGTATATTTTTTTATAAAGCTTTTATCATAGGCATTATTTTTAATCAATATGTTTGCAAGAGCCAACATTAAGGCAGTATCAGTATTTGGTCTAATAGCGACTTGTTTTGCATTCAAGAATGATGGAGCATCATCTTGAAGTGGACTAATATTTATAAACTCTACTCCATTTTCAATGCATTTAATCATCCCTTGCTTTGTAACATGTTTACCTACTCCACCAGCTGAGACTTTGGAATTTTTTAACGGCATGCCTCCAAACATCAAAATTAATTCACATTCTTTCGATAAAGCCTCCCAAGAGGTATGCTCATCTAATGTTGAGTATAAATCTAAGCCAATTATGTGGGGTAATAGAGTTTGCGCAGCAGCGTATGAATAGCTTTGGAATGATGAACTAAAGCCACCAAATAAATTAAAAAAACGATTGACCTGGCTTTTGGCATGGTGAAATCTTCCAGCACTTGCCCACCCATAGGAGCCTGCAAAAATAGCCGAATTACCAAAAGTTTTTTTAGTCTCTAGTAATTCTTTGGATGCTAGTTCAAAGGCTTTATCCCAACTAATAGGAATAAAGTCATCACGTCCTCTGTTTCCATCACTTTTGCAGTTATTATCTAACCAACCTTTTCTAACATAAGGTTGCTTTATTCTAAGTTTATCATTAGCAGCATCAACTAGACCTAATCCAAACTCAGTTGGTGAGGAATCTAATTCCCAATTATCCAACTTTATTTTATTATTTTCATCTACTGAAAATTTATAAGTTCCCCAATGTGTACTTACATAATTTGACATCAGATGTAACCAAGTTTAATTCAAGAAATAATTTGATTTTAACACTATGAATCTTCATTCTAATTTAATAATAATTTTCCTAATCAATCATTTTATTAAATAAAATTACTATATATTCGAACTAGCGCTTTAGAAGCTTTGCGTAATAAAAGCCATCGAAGTTCTGCTCGGGAAGTTTTTGTTTGCCAATTTTCCCCTCACCCCATGGAATTTCAATATCCACATTTTTAGCATCTTGATATTTGTCTAAAAAGGATTTTATTTGATGCTCATTTTCAACTTTTAGAATTGAACAAGTTGCATACACTAATTCACCGCCAGGCTTAAGCAGGCCCCATAAGTTTTCTAGAATTTGGGTTTGAATTTTAGTTGCTTGACTAACATCTTTTAATTTTCTCAATAGTTTGATATCTGGATGTCTTCTTATTACTCCTGTTCCTGAGCAGGGAGCATCAATTAAAATTTTATCAAAGAGTTTTTTATTCCACCAATCCTTATTGGTGGCATCGCCCTGAACAACTGTAACATTTTTCACTTTCAGTCGATTAATATTTTCAAAAACTTTTTGAACTCTTATCTTGTCACTATCTAATGCAATCACTTCTGTCTCTTCACAAAGTTCAGCAATATGTGTCATTTTCCCTCCTGGAGCAGAGCAAGCATCAAGAATGTAATCCCCTTTTTTAGGAGCAATCAGATAACCAGCTAATTGAGCAGAGATATCCTGAACATAACACGAACCATTTTGAAAGTTGGGTAATTTATGAACATTAACTGCATCTTTAATAATTAATCCTTGTGAAGAGATATCAGATGCTTGACTATGTATATTTAGCTCTTCAAGTTCTTTTTGGAACTCATCTCTATCAATTGATGGATGAACTCTGATCGACAGAGGGGCTTTTCTGTTGTTTTCCGATAATATATTTTCATAATCTTCAGGGTAGTCTTTTTTGATTTTTTTAATTAGCCAGCTTGGGTGAGAAAAATGCTTTGATTCAATAATTACTTTTTGATCTCTATCAATACTCCTCAAGACTGCATTAATAAATCCTGTTGCCCAGGGTTTATCAATAATCTTTGCCACCTCAACTGTTTCATTTATTGCTGCATGTTTAGAAATATCAGTGTAGATTATTTGGTATGCACCGAGCACAAGTAAACAATGAAGATCGAGATTTTTCTTTTCAAGTGGTTTTTTAATTCGGAGAGTTATTGTGTCATTTAGGTGATGATAAAACCTAATTGAGCCAAATGCCAATGATTTGGCAAATGATAAGTCATCACCATGAATTGGGAAAAGTGATTCAGACAAAGAGCGTTTCTCTAAAGCTACTAAACAAATAGCTTTAAGTGCAATAACTCTGGCGCTATCTTTATTGAGCAACTGTCTGCAAAATTCTATTTAATATATCGTTTGGCGGAAGATAACCAGGTAAATTCGTCCCATTTTCAAAAAATATTGATGGTGTTCCGTTAACACCTAATTGCTTTGAAATTGCGAGTTGATCTGAAACTGGGTTTATACAATCTGGGCTATCAGGAAGGTATCTTTTGGACTTGTAATTATGCATAGCAAGCTCCCTATCCTCAGCACACCAAATTTTTTCCATAGCACTTTGGGCATTTGGATGGAGCTGCTCAAGAGGCGAGGCTAAATATTTGACAGTGATTCCAAGATCATTCATTTGACGCATATTGGCATGTAATTTGGCACAATAAGGACAATCAACATCAGTAAAAACATTAATGACATATTTCTCCTCTTTAGCTTTAAAAACAATCTTATCACTATCATTTATACTTTCTAGAATATTAAGTTTTATTGAATTAATTCTATTTGTAGATATGTTTGTCATGAGCTCTAGGTCAGTCACTGCTCCCTGGATTACGTACTTACCATCAGTTGATATATACATTACATCTATGAATGGATCAGTAAGAATGACTTCGTAATAACCATCTAATTGAGAAGGACTGATATTTTCAGCTTTAATTTCAGGAAAGAAAGGTTTTAGTTTATTTTCAACGACACTAATATCTGCCAATGCATAGTTGGTTAACAATATTAAAGTGATTGCCAGAAACTTCTTCATATTAGAAACTCATGATTAAAGGAGTAAATTTTACAGTTTTTTGGTAGAATACCGAGATTATAATTTTTGGAAGAAGATATGGAGTTTTTCGTCACCCATCAAGCCGTTGACCACTACAGTGGAGACTGCTCAGTTGCCTTTGCGTCAAAGGATAAATCAAATGATAATAGAATAATTCAAACTTATCTGGATCTTCATCGATTTGAGCCAAAATTAGCCAGCACTTTGATGCTTGGAAAAGTTGAAGGTTACAAATCAAAAAGAGTACTTGTTGTTGGTCTAGGAGAGTCCCCCCTAACTAGGAAAGATTTCATTAAGGTGCTAAAGTCACTCTCATTGGCAATGGGCCATTCAAAAGTTAAAAATGTTGTTATTCCTTACATTGAGGTTGAGGATGCTGATGAATCCTGGATTCAAACTTCAACTGCTAGAGTACTTAAGAATGAAAGTTATAAGGTTGACAAAGTTGGTGTTCAAGAAGAGCCAAGCGATATTGTCCTTGAAGCGGTCAATCTTTATTCAAAAAATAATGGCGCTTCGGAAATTCAAAAAGGAGTGGCTGTTGCAAATGGAATGGCACTAACTAGAGAATTAGGAGACTTGCCGCCAAACATCTGTACACCAACTTACCTTGCCGATGCCGCTAAATCACTTGCAAAAACTTATAACTTAGAATGTGAGATTTTAGAAGAGTCTGAGATGGAGTCATTAGGAATGAATTCTCTACTATCAGTCTCCAAAGGCTCTTCTCAGCCTGGAAAGCTAATCAGTTTGAGTTATTCAAATAATGGCAATGCAGCGCCAATTGTCTTGGTAGGAAAAGGAGTAACTTTTGATAGTGGTGGAATTTCTTTGAAGCCTGGCTCAGGAATGGACGAAATGAAATACGATATGTGCGGAGCAGCCTCAGTTCTAGGAACTATGTGCGCAATTGCTGAAATGAATCTTAAAGTGAATTTAGTAGTGGTAGTTCCTGCAGTAGAAAATATGCCTGCTCATAATGCTTCGAGACCGGGTGATGTGGTCAAAAGTATGTCTGGACAAACAATTGAAATCTTGAATACAGATGCTGAGGGCAGACTTATTTTGTGCGATGCTTTAACTTATTGTGAAAAATATAAGCCAAAAACAGTCATCGACATTGCAACACTTACTGGAGCAGTAATTATTGCTTTAGGCAAACACCATTCTGGGGTTATGTCAAATGATCAAAGCCTTGCAGACGCCTTAAAAATTTCAGGAGAGGCTGCTCAAGATACTGTTTGGCAACTGCCACTTGATGATGAATATGATGACCTACTTAAATCAAATTTTGCTGACATGGCAAATATTGGTGGAAGAGAGGCTGGAACGGTAACGGCGGCCTGCTTCCTGGCCCGTTACACAAAAAAATATTCTTGGGCGCATATTGATATTGCAGGTACTGCATGGCTTGGAGGCTCAAAGAAAGGTGCAACTGGAAGACCTGTTCCCCTGCTAACTCAATATATTATGGATCAAGTTTAGGGAGTGACTTATGTCAACATTTAAAGATGTAGAGATCATCAAGGCTGCCAATATTTACTTTGATGGTAATGTCACTAGCAGAGTTATTAAATTTAATGATGGAAGTTCTAAGACTCTTGGAATTATGATGCCAGGGGAATTTGAATTCTCCACTGAACAGCATGAGCTCATGGAGATATTAGCAGGGGAGCTAAGTGTTTTGCTCCCAGAGAGCGAAAATTGGCAAACTATTCAAGGCGGCGAATCATTTGAAGTGACTGCCCAAAGCATTTTTAAGTTAAAAGTGATGTCAGTTGTTGATTATTGCTGCTCATATTCCTAACTTTATTGCCCAATAGTATGCTCTCATAAGAATGGATTCAATTGCTATCATCAATGGACAAGAGCAGTCAAATATAAGTATTCATAACCGTAATTTTCAATATGGAGATGGGTTATTTGAAACTTGTGTTGTTAAAGACAATCGAATTTTATTTTGGGACAAACATCTGTTTAGACTTGATGCAGGATGTGAAAGGCTCAAAATAAAAAATTTAGATGAATCCATCTGGCTAAATGATGTCAAAAAAGCGCTCAGCTTAACTTCAACAAACAACTGCGTTGTTAAATTAATACTTTCTAGGGGGAATTCTCAAAGAGGTTACAGCTATCCTGATGATATTTCGCCAGTTAGGATTGTCATTGTTTCAGAGTTGAGAAATCTTCAGTCAAAAAAAACATTTTCCCTTGATTATGCTGAAAGTGGTTATCACTCAAATCCAATTCTAGCAGGAATTAAACATTGTAATAGAATTGAACAGATTTTGGCCCGGGTATCTTTGAAAAGGGATGAGGCAATCATGTTAGACGAAAATCAAAATATCATATCTGTTACTCAAGGGAATATCTATTTCATCTTTGGCCAAAGGGTAGTGACACCCAAGTTGGATAGATGTGGTGTGATAGGCAGTCGGCGATCCCTTATTTTAGATCTAGCAGAATCGTTAGAGATGAATGTTGAACAGGTTAATATCTCAATAAATGAGGTAAAAAAAGCGGATGAAGTCTTTATTTCAAATAGCATCATTGGTATTCAGTCAGTCAGTTCAATTGAGGATTGTCAATTCCCAAAAAGCTCAATAACTGAACAAATTAACAAAGCATTTGTATCGGTGACTCAAGATAGCAAATCTTGGACATGTATTTAAAAAGCCATCATAAATTTGTTTCAAGAGTCATCGCTTCAGTTCTTTTACTATTTCTTATTGCATGGGTTCTCACATCGAAGGATATATTGGTAAACCAGCCTCAAATTTTTCAGGTTAAATCTGGCTCTTCAATGGGCGAAGTGGCACAAGAGCTTAGTGACAGGCAAATAATAAAATCAAAGAAGTTTTTTGCAACGGTAAGCAGATTGCTGAATGCAAACAAGAGTTTAAAGTCTGGTTATTATGAATTAAAGCCAGATACCAGTATTTTTGATTTCATTGGTCAAATTTCAAGTGGGGAAGTTCTGAAAACTAAAGTAACTTTGATTGAAGGAAAAACAATTCAATACTACTTCCAACAATTAAATAAAGATCCCTCCATAACCCCCAATGAATCTTTTGACAATGTTATGGCTTCAATTGGTATCCAGAAGCCTTATGATGGTTGGTTCTTCCCTGAAACCTATATTTTTAATTATGGAGAAAGCATTGAGAATGTTCTAAACAAATCTCATGAAACCATGAAGTTGAAACTAGCAGATTTGTGGAAAAATAGGGATACAAGTATCCCACTAGATTCTCCTTATCAAGCCATTATTTTGGCTTCGTTGATTGAGAATGAAACAGCTCTTGATAAAGAAAAGCCAATGATTTCCAGTGTATTTATTGGCAGGTTGAATTCAAATATGCGTCTTCAAACGGACCCAACTGTTATCTATGCTCTAGGAGATCAATATTCACCTCCATTAACTCGAAGCGATTTACAGTTTGACCACCCCTACAATACCTATCGAAATAAGGGTCTCCCCCCAGGTGCTATCTCTTCAGTTGGCTATCAGTCTCTTTTCGCAGCTCTTAATCCAGCCAAGGGAAATGATCTATACTTTGTCTCAAAGAAAGATGGAAGTCATGCATTTGCTAAGACTTATGATGAACATAAAGAAAATATCAAGAAGTACTTAAAGGCGAACTAGTTTAAAATTATTAGGGATGAGAAACGGAAAATTTATTACCATTGATGGGGTTGAAGGTGCTGGTAAAAGCACTCAAATTGATCTTATTTGCAGCTATTTGTATGAAAAAGGTATTGAAGTTGTTAGAACGCGTGAACCTGGGGGAACTCCAGTTGGAGAGAAAATTCGTTCCGTTCTTCTCGATGTAGATAATCAAGAAATGCATAGTGATACAGAGCTCATGTTAATGTTTAGCTCAAGAAATGAATTGATTCAAAATAAAATCATTCCCGCCTTGAATAAGGGGCATTGGGTTGTCAGTGATCGCTTTACCGATGCTTCATTTGCTTACCAAGGGGGCGGGAGGATGCTCGATTTGAATCGTATTTCTGAATTGGCAGATTGGGTTCTAGGTGACTTTAAGCCAGACTTAACTCTTTTATTAGATGTAAGCGTTGAAGTTGGCATGCAGAGAATAGAATCTCGTGCAGCGAAGGATAGAATTGAACTAGAAGAGAGAGCTTTTTTTGAACGAGTTAGGTCTGTTTTTATAAGCAGATCAGATACTTTTCCTGAACGCATCAAACTAATTGATGCAACTGGATCAGTTGATGATATTCAATCTAAAATTAGGGCTTTAATAGACTCGCTATGATGTTTCCTTGGCATAAAAAAGCAAGTGATAAGCTTGATAAGATGATCGAGCAAAATCATATGCCTCATGCCCTTCTGATTACTGGAGTTGAAAAAATTGGTAAATTTGATTTCACTCAAAGCTTAATAAAAAAGCTTCTATGTCCTAAAGCATCTTGTGATCGTTGTGAACTTTGTAATGCACTAAATAATGATGACCCCATGTCTGAATTGGATCACAGTGTATTGATTCGAAGATCACATTATCCAAATTTAATTTATTGCAGAACGGAGCTAAATGACTCCGGCTCGATGTCAAAGGATATAAGAGTTGATCAAATTCGAGCCTTTTGTGAATCGCTAGGTAAAACTGCCGAAAGTCTTCAGATTGGAGTGGTTTTTTACGCTGATCAAATGAACAATAATGCGGCCAATAGTCTTCTAAAAACTCTAGAGGAGCCAAGACAAAACACGCTCATTATCTTACTTGCTCATAATGCCGATAGACTTCCGATGACCATTTTATCCAGATGCCAAGCCATTCATATCAACCCATCCTATGATAAGGAGACTGCAGAGTGGGTTGCTGATCAGATTGATATAGATACTCGTTCAGATTATGATCCTATGCAGTTATTAGATAGCGCTCATGGAGTTCCCCATAGGGCAATCGATGATTTAAAAGTGGATTTTTATTTTCAATATCAGAGCTGGCAAAACCTGCTGCTAGAAATAGCACTTAGCCCAACTAAAATTAAAGATACAGAAATTTTTTCCGATAATGAATTGGATGTATTGAAATGTTTACAGCACCTTATTAGTGAAGGAATCAAAATTAAAATCTTAAATCATGACGGCGCTAATCTGGAGCTAAACAAGGTCATTGAAAAATCTTCTTTCAATCATTTATTCAAGCTTTTAGATGATACCAATCAGGCAATTTCTCTTTCACAAACAACTGTAAATATGAAATTATTATTGGATAATGTCCTGGTGGTATGGTCACACATTACTAACTTAAAAAAATATCCAGCTATAACAAATTTTCAGGAGCATTAATGAAACAATCTTCAATTTTATTTAGAGAGGCTAAGGAGTATATTCCTGGTGGTGTCAACTCTCCTGTCAGGGCCTTTAATGGTGTTGGTGGTGATCCAGTATTTTTTGATAGAGGAGAAGGTCCTTATCTATTTGACGTAGATGGAAACTCTTATATTGATTATGTCGGCTCCTGGGGGCCAATGATCTTAGGCCATTCAAACCCAGTCATTGTTGATGCTGTAAAGTCTGTATTGGACAAAGGCTTGGGTTTTGGTGCACCAACTGAAATAGAGACCTCTCTCGCGAAAAAAGTCTGTCAAATAATGCCCTCCATTGAGCTTGTGAGAATGGTCAGCTCAGGAACTGAGGCAACTATGAGTGCGATTAGATTGGCAAGGGGGTTCACTAATCGTGACAAAATTTTAAAATTTGAGGGTTGTTATCATGGACACTCGGACTCCTTGCTAGTGAAAGCGGGATCTGGCGCCCTTACTTTAGGTGTTCCTACTTCCCCAGGAGTTCCAGAGGATCTTGCAAAACATACTTTGACACTGGAGTTTAATAATTTAGAGCTTGTAGAGGATTTGTTTTCTAAAATGGGAGAGGATATTGGTTGCATTATTGTTGAACCAATTGCCGGTAACATGAATTGCATTCCACCAAAAGAGGGCTTCCTTCAAGGCCTAAGAAAAGTTTGTGATCAATATGGCACGGTTCTTATTTTTGATGAAGTAATGACAGGTTTTAGAGTTGCCTTAGGGGGTGCGCAAGAGGTCTATGGAGTTGTTCCTGATCTGACTGCCCTAGGTAAAGTGATAGGCGGCGGATTGCCCGTCGCTGCATTTGGTGGGAAGAGAGAAATTATGAATCAAATTGCTCCTCTTGGACCAGTTTATCAGGCAGGAACGCTATCAGGAAACCCTCTATCGATGGCCTCTGGAATAGCTATGCTGAGTACTCTAGAATCTGACAAGTCCTTTTATCATAAACTTGGTGAGCGAGCTTCTCAGCTGGTTGATGGGGTGGTCTCTGAAGCAAAATCTAACGGTATTCCAATGACAAGTAACTATGTTGGAGGGATGTTTGGTTTATTTTTTAGTGCCGAAGATAAAGTTACCAATTTTAAGCAGGCATCTAGTTGCGATATTGATCTTTTTAAAAAGTTCTATACAGCTATGCTTAATAAAGGTATTTATCTTGCACCCTCTGCTTATGAGGCTGGATTCCTATCAATAGCTCATACTGAAGAAGATATTAATAGAACAATCGAAACAGCTTCTGCTGTTTTTTCGTCACTATGAGCTTAGTTACTGTCGGTGCTGAGTTATTGTCAGCAAAAGAAAAACTTCAGAGTTTTGAAAATAATGTCACTGTTTTTGGTTCTGCAAGAATAGAGTCTTCAGACCCTTTGTATTTTAAGGCGTATGAATTGGGTAAAGAATTATCTAATGCTGGGTACAATGTTTTTACTGGCGGCGGACCGGGCATTATGAGTGCGGCTAATAAGGGAGCCTATGAGGGCAAGTCCAAAAGTATTGGCCTCAATATCTTGTTACCTCAGGAGCAGTCTAGCAATCCTTATTTGGATGAAAACATTACCTTCAACTATTTTTTTTCAAGAAAAGTGATGCTCGTTAAGTTCTCTAGTGCATGTATTTATTTTCCGGGCGGTTATGGAACTGCTGATGAGTTGATGGAGGTTTTAACGTTAATGCAAACTAGGAAAATGAAGAAAATGCCGATAGTTTTATATGATTCAAAATTTTGGAGATCGCTTCTATCTTGGATAGAGCAGACAGTTGATAAATCTTATGTCAATCAGGAGCATTTTGAGTTAATCAGAGTTGTTGATTCTGTTGAGGAAATTATGAGCATTTTGGAGACAGAACTATGCCTTTAGCAATTTTTGATTTAGACAATACCCTCATTGGTGGAGATAGTGATTACCTATGGGGAGAGTTCCTGTGTGATCAAGGTATTATTTCTGATAAAGATTCGTTTCAAAAGATGAATGATTATTTTTATCATCAGTACGAAATAGGTAAGCTTGATATCTATGCTTGGGCAGAGTTTAGTTTTAAAGTCCTAACAGAGTATTCTTTAAATGAACTTAATAAGCTTCGCAAAGAATTCATTGATACAAAAATAAGGCCAATATTTCTTGAAAAAGCTCAAAATTGTATCGATACTCATAAAAAGAATGGAGATACAGTATTAGTCATTACTGCTTCCAATACTTTTATTACAAAGCCTATTGTTGAAATGTATGGTATTGAACATTCGCTGGCAACTGAGCCGGAATTTAAATCAGGACGGTTTACTGGCAAAGTTTCAGGGATTCCGTGTTTTCAATCTGGAAAGATTGATAACTTAATGCCCTGGCTTGAAAACCATAATGAAAGCTTGAATGGGTCTTATTTTTATTCAGACTCTCACAATGACCTTCCCCTTTTAGAGTTGGTTGATACTCCTATAGCTGTTAATAGTGACAAGATTCTAACTTCAGTTGCTGAAGAGAAAGGCTGGCAAGTTTTTAATTGGCGCTAAACTAAATAAATAAATCTTGATTGGAATTGTGAGCAACATCTAGATAGGTAGCAGCGCCAGCGAACTCAATACCTTCAATAAAGTCTCCTCGAGAGAAGCCAAACATTCCCATAGTCATTTCGCAGGCGATAAACTTTACTCCCATATCAATACAAATTTCTCTGAGCTCTTCAATGGTCGCCATGCCATTATTTTTAAAGGTCCTCTTCATCATTTGGGTAGCGAAAAATTCTAAACCAGGAATATTCCATAACAAGTTAGGAATTTTGGGTCCAAAATCAATTGCTTGAAACCATTTTGGTCCAAAAGGCATCTTCATGGGCATATCAGGATTTCCTTGCGGCGAAATTCTCAAGTGAGATAAGTCTTTAAGCAAAAGGTTTAAGCCATAGAAGGTACAAAAAACAGTCACTTCTTTACCCATTGCAACACCACTTGAAGCCAAGATAAAGGGTGGATAAGCCCAGTCAAGGGTTCCTTTTGACGCAATAAGCGTCATTTCATTTAGATCAGACATAATAAAGACTAGTTTTTTTCGATATTGAAGATTATTTTGTTTCCTTCATCTCTTTGGGATATGAGCTTGTGACCGAGTTGATTGCAGAAAGCAACAAAATCTTTTTTTGATCCTTGGTCGGTACAAATGACTTCAATTACCTCTTTTGATGCCATTGATGCAAGTGCTTGCTTGGTTTTTAAAATCGGCATTGGGCATGCATAACCGCACATATCTAGAGTTTGATTTGTCATAAGCTTACCTTATATTCAAGTTGAATATTTTAGTAGGAAAGGCTTTATTTAACAATATTTTTTTTGGCTAAGACTCCAGCAGCCATTGAAATTAAGAAAACGAAAGCAATTGGATCAAGGGTTGCAATAGCTGCTATGGCCGGTCCTGGGCATAGCCCAACAAGTCCCCAGCCGACCCCAAAAAGTGAGGCACCTATTATTGTCTTGCTATCAAGTTTTTGTTTTTTTGGTAAATTTATTTGGTTTCCTAAGGCTGAAGTCTCTTTATTTTTTAATAGAAATAAGAATGGGCCAGCGGTTAGTATTCCACCACCCATGACAAAAATCAATGAGGCGTCCCAGTTATGGGCAATACTCAGAAAGCCAATGACTTTCTCAGGATTAGTCATTCCAGAGATTACTAATCCAATACCAAAAATTACACCAGAGATCAGGGAGATAAATTTATCATTCATAAGTATATCCCTAGTTGTTGAAGAATGAAAACAGTGATCACTCCTGTAGTGACAAAAATTGAGGTTGCAATCATTGAGTTTACTGATAGTCTGCCAATGCCGCATATACCGTGACCAGAGGTGCAGCCACCACCAAGCCTGGTTCCAAAGCCAACTAAAAAGCCGCCAGGAATAATGAGAAGGTAAGAGTTTGTTATTTCAAACGATATTGGTTTATTTGGCATTATTAAATAGTAGATGATGACTGGACCAACGACCAATCCAATTAAAAATAAAAGGTTTGAAGCTTTTTGAGAAGTGCTTGTAATAGCATTCTCAAATATTCCACTAATCCCCGCCAATCTTCCCGTTGAATAGAAATACAATACGACAGAGAGTCCAATGATGACTCCTCCAATAAGTGCGCTGACAGGTGTAAAGTTATGCATTCTGAATTAAAGTAAATATCAATAAATTAAATAATAGCAGAATTTAAAGATACAAAGAAATAAAGTGGGATAGGCTAATCGGAGAATTTTGAATAATAATATCTTCTCAATTTAGGTCTTGAGACAATATGTGAAATAATAGCCATAAGCAAAAAGAGAGACAAAATAAAGAATTCACTTTTTGCAATATCAAATCTTATTCCAATAGCCAAAGCCGAACAAAAATAAATTTTTAGGATCGTATCTAAAAACTGAATAGGATAGAGTTGTTTAGATTCAGATACTAAGTACTTCAAAGAGTAAAAAGCAAATGTTAGTAAGATAGTAACCCTTAAAGATACCATTCGATGATAGGGTATCTCTATGCCCTCAGAAATATAAAAAGGAAAATAGAGTGAAACACCATATAGTGCTGCAAGTGAAGCACAAAGGCACCACACCCCAAGAAATGCTATTAAGACTTTAGCGAGTATTTTTAAAAGTTTTTTCACTTTATAAAAGCCCATACAATAAATAAAACCAATTCAGAAATATTTTTTTACTGGCCTTTTTTTGAATAGGGCTAGTGACCGACCTATAACAGATTGAAAAAACTTATCTTTTTATGATTTAATTATGTTAACACCATTTTGTGAGCCTAAGAGAAGAATATCAGCGCCACGATTTGCAAATAATCCATTAGTAACAACCCCAACAATATTGTTAAGTCGATTCTCAAGATCTTGTGGATCAACAATATCAAGTTCATGAATATCGAGTATTAGGTTTCCATTGTCTGTAGTTAACTCCTCCCTTAAAACTGGATTTCCACCAATAGATTCAATAATCTGACGTTTTACATAGTTGGCTGACATTGGGATAACTTCAACTGGCAAAGGAAATTTGCCTAGGGAGTCAACAAGCTTTGTCTCATCTGCTATACAGACGAATTGATGAGAAACTGCAGCGACAATTTTTTCTCTAGTCAAGGCGCCTCCTCCCCCCTTGATAAGATTGAGTTTATGGTCTGACTCATCAGCACCATCAATATAAACAGAAATTTCATCAACATCATTAAGATTAATAACTGGGATGCCATGTCTTTTAAGTCTATTTGCAGTATCAATAGAGCTTGCAACTGCGCCCTTAATAGAGTCTTTCATACCGGCTAAATGATCGATAAAAAAATTTGCTGTAGAACCTGTCCCAACACCTATAATAGTCCCAGGAGTAACGTATTTAAGTGCTGCTTTAGCCACCTCGCTTTTTAATTCATCTTGGGTCATGTTGGCTCCATCTTTAATGCAAAATTATACACGATGAAAAAAATAATCCTTGCAACTGGAAATCCAGGAAAAGTTAGAGAGCTAAATGCAATGCTAGTGGGTCATTGTAGCGTTGTTTCCCAAAAAGATTTAAAGGTTAAAGAGGTGCCTGAAACTGGCAGTTCTTTTATCGAAAATGCTTTAATTAAAGCAAGAAATGCTGCATCTCAGAGTCAACTTCCTGCACTAGCCGATGACTCAGGCCTAGAGGTAGAAGTGCTTGATGGCGAACCAGGGATTTACTCAGCACGATATGCAGGAGAAAATGCATCGGATGAGGAAAATATAATCAAGCTTCTTAAAGCAATGGAGAGCCACACTAATCGTAAGGCTAATTTTTGTTGTGCAATGGTTTTCGTTCGGGATGCTCAAGATTCTGACCCGGTCATTATAGAAAGGCGATGGTATGGTGAAATTTTAAAAACCCCTATTGGAAAAAATGGATTTGGTTATGACCCAATTTTTTATTTAAAGGAATATGATTGTAGCTCTGCTCAGCTTAATCCAGAAACTAAAAATAGAATATCGCATCGAGGGCTCGCACTTAGAGATTTATTAGCAGAGTTATCACTCATTGAATAATTTACTTAAGTTACCTCCACTCTCACTCTACATTCACTACCCGTGGTGCGTAAAAAAATGTCCTTACTGTGACTTCAATTCTCATGATAGCGAGATTCAAGATGGATATATTAGCGCGCTTTTGAAGGATTTAGATGGAGATTTGAAGTATGTACAGCAGAGGACAATCAACTCTATTTTTATTGGGGGAGGTACGCCAAGCTTAATGAGCATTAAAGATATTACTCACTTATTTGCTGGTTTAAAGGATAGATTAGAGTTTTCACCAAATATAGAGATTACACTAGAGGCCAATCCGGGAACATTTGAAGTTGATAGGTTTGCTGAATACAGAAATGCTGGAATTAACAGGCTATCAATTGGAGTTCAATCTTTTAATGACAGGCAGCTAAAATTCCTTGGCAGAATTCATAGCTCCAGTGAGGCGCAAAAAGCAATTTTAGAGGCTCAAAATGTAGGATTTGCAAATCTAAATATTGATTTAATGTATGGCTTAAAGGGACAAAGTATTGATGAATGCATGAATGATATCACTACTGCAATCACTCTAAATCCAAGTCATATCTCCTTTTATCAGTTGACCCTTGAGCCCAATACATTATTCTCTAAGTTCCCACCCAGTCTTCCTTCAGATGATTACATTTGGAAGGTCGACAAAAGAGGCTCAGAACTATTGAATAAAAAAGGTTTTCATCAGTATGAAGTTTCAGCATATAGCGCAATTCCATCAAAGCATAATATGAATTATTGGGAGTTTGGTGATTACATTGGAATTGGTGCTGGAGCTCATGGAAAGATTACAGATGTCGCTTCAAATAAAATCATGAGGACTTTGAAAATGAAGTCACCCAAAGACTATTTATTGTCAGTTAGAAAAAATAAGCAAACATCCAGTGCCAAAGCTGTAGAAAACTTATCATTTGAATTCATGCTGAACAGTCTTAGGCTGATTGATGGCTTTGAACCTGAGCTTTATGAATCCAGAACAGGTCAACCAATTGAATTGTTAAGTCAGCAATTGAGAGAAGCTGAAAACCTAGATTTATTAGATATTAAAACTCATAAAATAAAACCCACTCAAAAAGGTTACAGCTTTCTTAATGATCTTCAGGCAATATTCTTATAAATAATCTTTAACTCAATGAAATAACTATAAAATACCCACATTTAAAGACCTGTTTTTAATCATTAATGAATAATATTTCGTGGACATGCAAGCATACTTGGAGAAAAAGTGCCAATAACACCAAGTGGTGTTTGATAGGCTGTGCCGTTGGTGATTTTGGAACAATTGCCCTGCTTCAAGATAGTGGCTGGCCAACACTGAATATTTTTGCATTAGCTATGGTGAATGGAATCATCACGAGTATTATTCTAGAGACTTTCATTCTAATGCGTCAATCGATTGAACTCAATGTTGCTATTAAGACGGCTTTGGGCATGAGTTTGATTTCTATGATTTCAATGGAGCTGGCAATGAATCTGGTCGATTACTGGCTTACTGGAGGGGCTAAATTTGTTCTATGGGTACTTCCCATTTCATTATTTTTTGGCTTTATAACACCTTGGCCCTATAACTATTGGCGATTAAAAAAATTAGGTAAAGCCTGTCATTAGGCCTCGTGGCTGTTAAAATACTCGCAAGTTTTTAAACTTAGATTGATATGAGCTCTCATAAAATTGCTGACGTCTTAACTGAGTCTCTTCCCTACATCCAAAGATTTAAGGGTAAGACAATTGTAATTAAATATGGTGGAAACGCCATGGTAGATGAAAAACTAAAATCTAGTTTTGCTAGGGATATCGTTCTTATGAAGTCTGTTGGAATGAACCCTATTGTGGTTCATGGAGGAGGACCACAAATTGGTGACACTCTAAAAAAACTCGGGAAAAATAGTGAGTTCATTGATGGTATGCGCGTTACTGACAGCGAGACAATGGATGTCGTTGAGATGGTACTTGGCGGATTGGTTAACAAAGAAATTGTTAATCTTATTCATCAGCATGGTGGAAATTCTATTGGTCTCACTGGAAAAGATGGCAGACTTATCACTGCAAAAAAACTTAAAACAGAAATTGAGCCTACCTCAGAAATTATTGATTTAGGCCATGTTGGCCAGGTTGATCAGATTGATGTTTCAGTTATTAATTTATTATTACAAGGAGACTTTATTCCAGTCATTGCTCCAATAGGTGTTGGAAAAGATGGCTTCTCCTATAACATCAACGCGGACTTGGTTGCGGGGGCCATTGCAGAGTCACTTAACGCTGAAAAATTAATTCTTTTAACAAACACAGCCGGTCTTTTAGATGACAAAGGTGAGCTGATGACTGGAATGAGCTCATCTACGGTTAAAAAGCTAATAAAAAATGGCACAATTCATGGCGGTATGCTTCCAAAGATTGGGTGTGCTTTATCTGCAGTTGAAAATGGAGTTCAAAGAAGTCACATTATTGATGGAAGGGTCTCTCATGCTGTTCTACTAGAGGTCTTTACTGATTCAGGCGTTGGTACACTAATCACAACGAATGGCTAAAACAAATAGAGATACTATTAGTGTAAATGATTGCCAGATTTTGGCGCACTATAAGTTTGAAGCTGATCAATATATTCTTACTCTAGAGTCTCAAGAAATTGCAAATGCTACGCGTCCTGGTCAATTCGTGCACCTTTCCGTCTCAGGAAGTCTGGCTATGCGAAGACCCATTTCAGTTATGTCGGTTGATAAAGATAATGGGACGTTTGACCTTTTATACAAAATTGTAGGCGAGGGAACTAGGCAGCTTGCTGAACGAAAAATTGGAGATATTGTTTCAGTCATTGGCCCAATTGGAAATGGCTTTGAGGTAACTAAAAACAAAATTCCACTATTGATTGGAGGCGGTGTTGGCATGCCACCAATTATTGCAATGGCGCAAGACTTAAAAGGTAATGCTTTATTTAAACCCTATGTCATATTGGGCTCAGAGGTTCCCTTTCCATTTGATACCTCAAAGAGTACATTAGATGGCTATCAATCCTCCAAACTGCATACCATGCCTTTGTTGGAGGAGTGGGGAATACCTTGTGGTCTAGCTAGTCTTCAAAACTATGAGGGTGTTTATGAGGGTTATGTCACTGATCTTGCAAAAGATTTTTTAGGTAGCCTTAATTCAGATGAGTTGAGCAATGTGGAAATATATACGTGTGGCCCGCATCTAATGCTTGAAGCAGTTTCAAAGTTGGCAAATGAATACAACATACCTTGCCAGGCCTCTCTAGAAGAGTTTATGGCTTGCGCTGTTGGTGGCTGTGCTGGATGCGTTGTCGAAGTTCAGACTGATAGTGGTTCAGCAATGAAAAGAGTGTGTGTTGATGGTCCAGTTTTTGAAGCTCAATCAGTGTTTAATGATTTCGGATAACTTAAAACAGGTCAAATCTAGAATTGATTCAGTTCAATCTAGCCAGAAGGTAGAGCTTATTGCTGTAAGTAAAACTAGATCAACGGCAGAAATTCAAGAAGCTGTCGATGCTGGTCAAGTTCATTTCGGGGAAAACTATCTCCAAGAGTCAATTGAAAAAATTAATTTTTTCAAAGGAAGTGGATTGATTTGGCATTTCATAGGCCCCATCCAATCGAATAAAACGAGCTCAATAGCGGATAACTTTGATTGGGTGCATAGTGTTGATAGAATTAAAGTTGCAAGGCGCCTAAGTGATCAACGAAATCCTGCTTTAGGGGCCTTAAATATTTTGATTCAGGTCAATGTGGATAGAGAGGAGAGCAAGTCAGGAGTTGAAATTCAAAATGTTGAAGAGATTGTCGTTGAAATAGAGAGCCTTCCTAATATTTGTTTGAGAGGGTTTATGAACATACCAAGACCAGAAAACTCAAAAAATAGTTTTGCTGAAATGAAACATTTAATCTCCAAATATCCCAATTTTGACTCATTATCAATGGGCATGTCCTCGGACCTTGAGGTTGCAATTGAGCACGGTGCAAACCTTGTGAGAGTGGGAACAGACATTTTTGGACAGAGAAGTTATAATTAGTATTTCAAGTCAGTTAGGTAGGATTAATATATGAAAGTAAGACTAATGATTACGGGCGGAACCATTGATAAGTTTTATAACCAATCGAATGGTGAACTAGAATTTGATAAGACGCATTTTCCAGAGATGATTAAGAGAGCTAGAATCGAAGTTGACTTCATTACAGAAGAGCTACTTCTTATTGATAGTTTAGATATGATTGACTCAGATCGCCAGTTAATTTTAGATAGCTGTGAAAAATGTGATGAAGAGTTGATATTAATAACTCACGGAACTGACACCATGTGTGACACAGCTAAAATTTTAGGAGAATGTGAAATCAACAAAACAATTGTTTTGTTTGGCTCCATGGTACCATATGCAGTGAATAATTCGGATGCATTATTTAATTTTGGGTGCGCCCTTGGGTCACTTCAGCTATTAGACCCAGGAGTCTATATAGCAATGAATGGAAGGGTTTTACCGTGGGTTGATGTAGAAAAAAATAGAGACTTGGGCGTCTTCCAGCCTATAGGTTAATAAGCTATTTTATTCTAGGCTGTCCAACATATATTGAACAGTCACCTTGATATCATTATCAGAACAATCCATGCAAGTTCCTCTAGCTGGCATACCTCCCTTACCTGCTATTGCTGAGGCAGTTAGTTTATCCAGGCCAAGGTCAATTCTTGATGTCCAGTCTGTTAAGGATGCATATTTTGGTGCGCCCATGATTCCAGAAGTGTGGCAGCCAGCACATTTACCATTATAAATCTCTTCTCCTGATCGCTCAGCTGTTTCAGTGCTCTCAGCTGATGCAACCATAGTGCTTGAGTCAATTCGTACTTCTCCAATAGGTTTAATCCTCTCAAGAACACCCTTATCAACCATCATCTCGCTATGAGATGAATCATCACTAAAAGAGGTCAGTGACTTGTAGCCGATAAAAATCATGGCAAGCGCCCAAACGATTAGCATTAATTTTGTTGAAGTTGTTGTGCCTTGACTCATTACATCTTCCCTTAGATTAGATTAAATTCCGCAATATTATACATTTGGTTATAATGACTTGCAGTTGATTGCAACAAAAATATGCTAAAAAAAACCCTCCTCAAAAGTCTCAATATTTTAAAGATTAGTACTTGGGTTACTGCATTGATAGCGCTAGTTCTATTGGCGGTAGTTGCTTTTTTTATTTTGTTTCCTCAAACCATAAAAGGACAAATTGAAAATCGACTCTCTCAGCTCAGTGGACTAGACATAAGTATCGAAAAAATATCACTCGAGTTTCAAGAGAATGAACTATTATTAGCTGTCAAGGACCTTCAAATTAGTGCTGATGGACTCAAGCCAATTGCAAAAATAGATGTGTTAAGGTGGAATGTTGATCTGAAAGCTCTTTATGAGGGTATTGAAATACCGGGCCATCTGGATATCAATGAGTTATTAATTGATACATCCTATGTCGATGACTATGTAGGAATTATTAATACTGATGGAGTGTTATCCAACATTGGCATTTCAGGATTATTTGCTTTAAAGTCTCTCTCAATTAATCGAACAAAGCTAATTGGAGAGCAATCTATAGATCTAGCTCCAATGGAGCTTAAAAGAAATGAGCAAAAAATTAGTTTATCTATGAGGGACGAGTCAATCTTTAGTAGCTCTCAAGTCCCTAAACTTGGCAGTTCGGTAAGAATTAATACGAGCATTGATGTTGCTAAAGCAAGAGAAGAGCGGGTAGCTGTTATACCTTTTTCAATCAATAATGAGGATTTTAATCTTTCAGCACAGGTCAAAATCTTCAACCAACAGGACAAAGTTTTCCTTGATTTTGAGAGTTATATTGACCAAATTGAGGTCACCAAGATTAGTCAAAATATTCCTGAATCGTTGGCAGATTCTAGGGCTGTCAAATGGATAGAGACTGTTCTAA
This sequence comes from uncultured Gammaproteobacteria bacterium, assembly GCA_902511025.1. Taxonomy (GTDB): domain Bacteria; phylum Pseudomonadota; class Gammaproteobacteria; order PS1; family Pseudothioglobaceae; genus Pseudothioglobus. Next base: position 25,602 of record CABXDP010000010.1, read on the forward strand.
CAGAGGGCTCACTTACAGATATCATGCTAACAACTCGATTTAATATGTCGGGAGAGATAGAGTCCCCAAATACTAAGTTTTCTGCAAATCTAAATGGCGCCACAATCACTGCTGACCCAAAATGGCCCTCTATTGAAAAAATTAATGCAAAAGTTAATTTTTCGAATGATTACCTTAAGATTGTTGGAAATCAAGCTAGCGTTGAAGGTATTGATTTAAGTTATTTAAGCATTACCACAAGAGACTTTAATCAGCCAGATTCGACTTTGTCGCTGAACGCAAGATTTAACTCCGAGAGCTTAATAATCGAAGACTTTATCAAAAAATCCTCTGTTTCTGAAAAAATTAAGTCCTATCTTGAGGAGTTTGAATTGAAGGGTAAGCTTTGGGGTAATGTGAACATGGTAGTTCCTATCCAAAGAGATAATAATCAAAAGCTTAATTTGAGTTTTGACATGTTCGCCTCGGATAATTCATTAAGTGTTTTAGGTGGAAAACTTAAGGTAGATGAGTTTAATTCCCAGATCTCATACAGTGGAGGAATAGTTAGAACAAAAGGCAGAGGCATTATTGGTGAAGAGCTGTTTCAAATTTCACTAAACCCCAAGGATTGGATTAATGAAAAGTCAGGGTTAAGAGTCAAATTAATTCATTTAGAAACTGCAACTGATGCCTTCATTAGTAAAAATTTAAATAATCAATGGATTGGCGAAATTAGTTCAGAAAATCTGAATGCTAAAGTCGGTATTTTGACAGATGATGATGGGAAATACCTAGTTGCCATTGATGACCTTAATTTAACGAGCCTGGATAGTGTTGATAAATGGGAGCTATCTCCAAAAATCTTTCCAAGTTTTCATTTAATAGCAAGAAACCTAAAGGTAAATGACCAAGACATCCCTAATTTTGAAGCTGATCTGATAAACCTAGATTATGTCATGGAAATTAAAAATCTAGTATTTGAAAATATCGGATTTAGTGATGAGGATCTGGTGTTTAATGGGAGCTGGCTTAATGGGAAAACGGCACTAAGGGCCAAAGCATCAAATGATAACTTGTCAAGCTTCTTAGATAAATTTGGTGTTGATGAGCCTGTCATTGGAGGAGGTTTTAATGTTGACTTGAGGCTCTACTGTGATTGCCAGCCATGGGAAGTCTCTTTAGAAAAAATAACAGGATATATGCAGGCAGATGTCGCAGAAGGGGTATTTACCAATCAAGACCCTAACCTTTTTAAACTGCTCTCATATATTAATTTAGAATCAATTGCCAATAGACTGAGACTTTCTAGAAATGAACTCAGAGAGCAAGGTTACGTCTATGACCATATCAACGCTAAATTACT
>CABXDP010000011.1 GCA_902511025.1 uncultured Gammaproteobacteria bacterium
CGAATCAAAGAAAAAAGGAATTAAGGTCATTGCACCCGCAATCAATCAATCAGAATTTGAATTCACCATCACTGATAACAACACAATCATTTATGGTCTAGGAGCAATTAAAGGAGTGGGTGAAGCTTTAGTGAATGAAATTGTAAGAGAGCGAGTTGAATCTGGAGAGTATTTAGATATCTTTGATTTTTGTTTCCGTATAGAGAAAAAATTTTTAAATAGAAGAGCAATTGAGGCTTTAATTTATGCAGGCGCCTTTGATGTATTTGGAATCAAAAGAGCAACTTTGATTTCGACTTATCCAAATGCAGTGAGACAAGCAGAGCAAAGGCAAAGTGATATGTTGAAGGGGCAAAGTAGTTTATTTTCAGATATTGATAGCCATATAGAGTATGAAAAAAAATATCCAAGAGGAGCTTTCCTATCATTTAAAAATATCATGATGCATGAAAAAAAGGTCATGGGGTATTACTTAGATCGCCATCCTACTGACTGGTATAAGTCCCACTTAAAGTCAATAGTCTGCACACTTCCAAAAGATATCATCTTTAGAAATAATCGAGAGGTAAGAATACTTGCATTAATATCAGATATTGTATTTAGAAACACAAGGAAAGGTCAAATGGCCAGTTTGACAATTGAGGATGGTAAGAGAAAAATAAATGCGGCAGTTTTTTCTCAGAAACTAGCTCAAGTCAGTGAATACATTTTGTTAGATGAGGTCGTTGTCATTTCTGGAAAAGTGAATAAAGATTTCAGGGAGCAATGGCAAGTTGTGGTCGATAAGATTGAACCAGTAGATAGAGTTCAATTGAAATATGCAAAATTCATAAAAATTAATCTATCACAAAAAAATAAAAATGACTATTTAGAACTATGTAATATGCTCAAGGAATTTAAAGGAAAATGTCCAGTAGTCATTGAATATGAGTCAGGAAGTTCGTCTGGAAGGATTCCATTATCAAAAGAATTTGATGTTTCTTTAGATCGCAGTTTACTGGATTTAATTGAAGAGAAATTAGGATATGGGATGTATAAAATTAATTACTAAAACTGACACAAAAAAGTAAAAAAAAGCTCTAAATTAGCCTTCTAATAGTATTTTCAATATTCATATAATACCAATTTATAAAATAAAATTAATTACCTAAATTCTTTAATATTTCAAGACTAGATATGATTTTAATCTTCCTGTAAAAAAAAGACTTAAATTGCTCTGAAAACCCCTCTATTAAAGGGAAAAACTTAAAAAGTTATCCGCGAAGTGTGAAATTTAAAAGTTATTAAGGAATGTCAAAATAATTTAAGATCTTTAATAAATATAAGTAATTGATTTTTAACTAAAAAATAGATATGATTAATTATTAACCAAAACCGTAGAAATTACCAGTCTAGTGCAGAATTAATGGTTAATTTTGAAGATATCACCAGAGTTATCCACAGTTTTGTGGGTAAGTCTAATAACCCTTGATTTATAAGCATTTATGAGGGATTAAAAAAATTATTTACCAACTTGTCAATAATTTTTTCAGCAACAATTTGTTTAGTATTTTTTTCTATTTTTTCAGTTCTATTTTTGGTAATAAGGTGTACTTCGTTTTCATCAGCGTTAAGACCAATTTCTGTCTGAGAAATATCATTTAGTATAATTGCGTCACACTGTTTTTTTATCAGCTTGTTGTTAGCATTTATAATATGATTTTCAGTTTCCGCAGCAAATCCAATACAAATTGGTTTTTTCTTGAGTTGACAAACACTCGCTAATATATCTCTATTTCTTATTAGCTCGATTGTCATTGATTGGTTATCTTTTTTGATTTTATTTTTACTTACTTTTTTGGGTCTAAAGTCTGCAACTGCAGCACAACTTATAAATAAATCTTGGTTGTCAATTTGCTTCATCACCGCCTGATACATTTCTTCTGCGCTAATCACTTGAATAATTTCAGCTCTTTTCTCTAATTCAATTGATATTGATCCAACAATAAGAGTTGTTTTTGCACCAGCCTGAATGCAGGCATGAGCTAGTGCCATTCCCATTTTGCCGCTACTGTGATTTGAAATAAATCTGACTGGATCAATTGCCTCTCTTGTCCCACCAAGTGTAATTAGTACCTTTTTTCCACTCAGTAAGCTCGAGGTGAAAAGTTCAGCAGCTTGACTAGCAATGTCTATTGGCTCTGCAAGCCTTCCTTCTCCAACATCACCACAAGCTTGATCGCCAAATCCTGGATTAATAATATCTATGCCTCTAGCTTTGAGAAGTCCGAGATTATCTTTCATTGCACTGGCTGCAAACATTTGTTGATTCATTGCTGGGGCGATCATAATTTTTGCTTCTGTTGCTAAAATGACAGTGGATAGTAAATCATCAGCCCTTCCATGACAAAGCTTTGCAATGGTATTTGCTGATGCGGGAGCTATAATAACTACATCAGCCCATTTCGCGATTTCAATATGACCCATCGAAAGTTCAGCTTCTTTATCCCAAAGGTTGTTATGAACTTTGTTTTTAGAAATTGTTTGAAGAGATCTTTCACTTACAAATTCTCTTCCACCATCGGTAACTATGACCCTAACATCAGCCCCTAAGTCTTGAAGTCGACGAACTATGTCAGGAGCTTTATAAGCTGCTATTGAGCCACTGACTCCAAGAACAATTCTTTTATTTGTTAGACCACTCATAGTGGTTTAGCTCTGATTTTTAGATCATTAGCTACTTGAGTTAGTTCAAGAATGTTAAGTGAAATTTTTTCTGACATTTTTTTAATAGGGAGTTCCATCATGGCTTGAGCATCACTGCCAAGTATAACTGGAGCAGTATATATAATAAACTCATCAATTAGGCTAGATTCCATCATAGCCCCATTAAGTCCACTACCGGACTCCAATAGTACATTATTGATTCCCATTTCACCTAGTTTTATCAGGGCTGACTTTAAATCAATCTTTCCATTTTTTAAAATTTTTGAATTAGTTGGATTAAGGATTAGAGTCTCAGAGTCTGATGAAAAAATATTGAGAGATTTGTCCACAATAGAGTTACTACTATCAATAATGACGCGAAGGGGTTTAGACTGTAACTTTTTATTTCTAACAGTTAGCATTGGGTTGTCATTCAATATTGTCCCTGAACCTGTTAGGATTGCTTGGTTTTGGCTTCGAAGTATTTGTACATCTGCCCTGGAGGCTTCACTCGTGATCCACTTACTTTCACCACTCCTCATAGCTACCCTTCCATCAAGACTCATCGCTATTTTTGAGGTAATGAAAGGTAATCCTGTTTTCATTCTCTTAAAAAAGCCACGATTTACTTCAATTGCGTTATTTTCAAGTAGCCCAATTTCTACATCAATCCCATTTTCTTTCATCAGTTTGACACCACTTCCGGAAACTAAAGGATTTGGATCGAGCGTTGCAACGTAAACTTTTTTGATGCCTGATTTAATTATGGCATTGATGCAGGGAGGGGTTTTGCCATGATGAGAGCATGGCTCAAGTGTTACATATAATTTGCAATTCTCAGCTTTATGCCCAATTTGATTAAGAGCATTGATTTCAGCATGCTCATGGCCGTATTGATGATGGTAGTCTTTTGCAATAATTTTGTCATCACTTGAGATGACACAACCTACCATAGGATTAGCACCCACACCTGCCTGACCCAGCTTAGAAAGTTTAAGGGCAAGGGCCATACATTCTGTATCTTTTTGAGTGAAAGCCATTATAATAAATGTCAATAAATTTATTATTATTTTACGCGGGAGAGCGGAGTGGATGAACAGAAAAAACAAGCACTAAAAGTTGCCCTAGGACAAATTGAAAAGCAGTTTGGCAAAGGGTCAGTTATGTTTCTTGGTGAGGAAGAAGCCAGAACTGATATAGAAGCTGTCTCTACAGGAAGCTTAAGTCTTGACATTGCGCTTGGGATTGGCGGCCTTCCCAAAGGCAGAGTAATTGAGATCTACGGGCCTGAGTCTTCAGGCAAAACTACAATGACACTCCATGTAATTGCGGAAATGCAAAAACTGGGAGGAACGGCTGCATTTATTGATGCTGAGCATGCTTTGGACCCATCTTATGCAAGAAAACTTGGTGTCAATACAGATGATCTATTAATTTCTCAGCCTGATACTGGTGAGCAAGCCCTAGAGATCACTGACATGCTCGTTCGCTCTGGTAGCGTAGATATTGTCGTGGTTGATTCAGTTGCAGCACTTACTCCAAAAGCTGAAATTGAAGGAGAAATGGGTGCGTCTCACATGGGATTACAGGCAAGACTCATGTCTCAAGCTTTGAGAAAGCTTACATCCAATATAAAACGAACCAACACGATGGTTATTTTTATCAATCAACTTCGAATGAAAATTGGAGTAATGTTTGGTAACCCTGAGACTACTACAGGTGGAAACGCACTGAAGTTTTATGCATCAGTTCGATTAGATATACGCAGAATTGGTGCAATCAAGAAGGGTGATGAAATTCTTGGTAATGAGACTCGTGTCAAGGTTTTAAAAAATAAAGTTGCACCTCCATTTAAGAAGGCTGAATTTCAAATTCTTTATAACCAAGGTATCTCTAGAGAGAGTGAGATTATTGATTTAGGAGTTGAGCTGGGTTTCGTTGAAAAGGCAGGTGCTTGGTATAGTGTTGATGGTGAAAGGATTGGACAGGGCAAGGATAATGCTAGAGAGTACCTAAAAGAGCATTCTGATATGAGTCAAAGTCTTGAAGAAAAGATTCGTGAAAAACTTATGAGTAGCGATCATGACGAGTCTGACGCAGGAGAGTAAATGTTATTCTGCTGGATTAAAGATGTTAATGAGGCGCGAGCACTCTAGATTAGAGCTATTCCAAAAACTTCAAATAAAGGGTTTTGATGTCGATGTTGTTAATAACTCGATTTCAAAACTAGTCGAGCAGAATTATCAAAGTGATGATCGTTTTTCTGAAGAATTTATTCAGATGCGATTTAACCAAGGAAAGGGTCCAGTTAAAATTGCATCAGAGCTAAAAATGAGAGGCGTAAACACTTTTGATCTATCAGTCTTTGATTGGTTTCAGCTGGCTAAAGAAATTAGGCAAAGGAAATTTGGAGATTTATCTTCTTTAGATTTCAAAGAGACAGCTAAACAAAAAAGGTTTTTACAATCAAGAGGATTTACTCTTGATCAAATAAACCAAGCTTTTTAAAGTTAATTATTAATTTTTACATGAAATTTGAACTCTTAAATACAAACGGTAAGGCTCGCCTAGGAAGACTTAAATTTGATCGAGGAGTTGTCAATACGCCAGCCTTTATGCCCGTTGGAACCTATGGCACTGTCAAAGCGATGACAACAGAAGAGGTTGAGGAGTTAGGAGCTGAAATTATCCTCGGCAATACTTTTCATTTATCAATTACACCATCCACCGATGTCATTGAAGTGCACGGAGACCTTCATGATTTTATGAATTGGTCAGGACCAATCTTGACTGACTCTGGAGGATTTCAGGTGTTTAGTCTTGGAAAGATGAGAAAAATTACTGAGGAGGGCGTTTCGTTTCGTTCACCAAAAGATGGCTCGTCGATTTTCATGGGGCCTGAAGAGTCAATGCAAATTCAAAAAAAATTAGGCTCAGATATTGTCATGATATTTGATGACTGTACCCCCTATCCTGCAGAAAAAAGTGAAGTTGATCAGTCGATGCAGTTGTCTTTAAGATGGGCAAAGAGATCTCTTATGGAGCATCAAAGACTTAAGAACAAAAATGCTCTTTTTGGAATCATCCAGGGCGGAATGCATAAAGATTTAAGACTTCAGTCTACTGAGTCACTGATAGAGATGAATTTTGATGGCTATGCGATTGGAGGCCTCTCTGTAGGAGAGCCAAAAGAAGAAATGATGAAGGTCTTAGATTTTTTACCAGAGCAAATGCCTACGGATAAACCTCGCTATCTTATGGGCGTGGGAACGCCTTTAGATCTTGTTGAAGGTGTTGCGATGGGGGTTGACATGTTTGACTGTGTTATGCCATCTAGGAACGCAAGAAATGGTTACTTATTCACCTCAGAGGGTGTTGTAAAAATTCGCAATGCAAAATACAAATTAGATACTGCTCCGCTTGATCCAAATTGCAGTTGCAACACTTGTAAAAATTACTCAAGATCGTATCTTCACCACCTACAAAAGACAAATGAAATTTTAGGGTCTAGGCTCAATACATTTCACAATCTATATTACTATCAGGATCTAATGAAATCAATAAGAAGTGCCTTAAAATCTAATACTTTTGATAACTTTAGACAAGGCTTCTTAGCCACTCAGGCTTAAGAATTAAGCAATTAAATCTTGTCGGGATCTGCTCCATACTTATTAAAATAATCGTCAAGAAGAGTTCTAGCTAATGGTGCTGCTTTTGAGCTTCCACTTCCCGCATTTTCTACAATAATAGCTATAGCAACCTGAGGCTTCTCTATCGGCGCAAAAGCAGTAAAAAGAGCATGATCTCTGAGTTTTTCATCAATATTTTCTGCAATGTATTCTTCTTCAGGATCTAGGCCAAATACCTGTGCAGTTCCAGTTTTTCCTGCAAGAGTATATCTAAGTTTATTGTTAAGTCTTTTTGCCGTCCCTAACTTGCCATAAATTGTCTGCTTCATTGCCTGAATGATGAGTTCCCAGTTATCAATATTTTTGATAGGAATTTGTCTTGATTGAGACTGTGACTCAGTGTATGACTGACCATCTTTGGATTGTGAGTGCATCAATACTCTGGGAGTTAAAAGATTGCCCTTATTTGCTATTGCTCCAGTAGCTAAAGCAAGTTGTATTGGGCTTGCAGTCATAAAGCCCTGTCCAATACCAGTAATGAGTGTCTCACCCCTATACCATGGCTCATCCTTGTTAATTTTTTTCCATTCTCTTGAGGGCAGTATCCCTCCTAACTCTCCTGGAAGATCAAGGCCTGTCTTTTGTCCAAACTGAAAGTATGAAAGGCTGTTATGAATTTCATCTATACCCATCTTGTAAGCTAGATCATAAAAGAACACGTCACAAGACTGCGCTATGGCCTCAATTGTATCAACCCTGCCATGACCAGTTCTCTTCCAGTCATTAAACTTTCGAGAGTAGTCTGTAAGTTTATAAAAACCTGGGCAAAAAGTGGAATGCTTAACGGTTATATTTTTTTCTTCTAATCCACCAAGAGCCACCATCGGTTTGATAGTTGATCCTGGAGGGTATAGCCCTTTAGTGCTTCGGTCAAAGAGTGGTAAGTCTGAATCATTTTTCAGTTCGTCATAGCGTTGAACCGAAATTCCATTCACAAACCAGTTAGGATCAAAGGAGGGCGTACTTACAAGTGTCAAAACAGATCCATCATTGACATCAATCAGAGCAATAACACCCCTGCTCTCTCCCAGTAAGGCTTCTGCCTTCAATTGAAGGTCTATATCTATATTTAAGTAGACATCCTCACCTGATATTGATGGCGTAATCACTTTTGAGTCAACAACTCTGCCGGCTACATTTCTCTCAATTTGCTTCATGCCAGATTGACCATGCAGTAAATTTTCATATTGCTTTTCAATGCCAATCTTTCCAACAAAAGTAGTACCCGCATAATTTTTCTTGTCATATCTATTTTTTTCTTCCTTATTCATTGAAGCAACATAACCAATTATGTGTGAACTTGATTGCCCATAAGGATATACTCGATGGAAATATGGCTCAACTTCAACCCCGGGCATCTGATTATTGACTAGAAATGATGAGGCTGAGGATTCAGAGAGATTAAATTTGATTGGAATATTATGAAATTTTTTGTAGCGGTTTAAATTTTTATTAAATCTTTCTATATCTTTAGCATCAATGTATTCATTTATCTCTAATTCAACAAGAGTGTCGTTTAAATTTGTCACTTTTTCCGGGGTGATCGTGAGCCTGTAAGAAAACTCATTAGTCGCTAATATTTTTCCATTGCGATCCAAGATATCTCCCCTTATGGGGGTGATTGGAAGATTTTGCATTTGATTCCCAAGAGCTTCTTCAACGTAGTATTCATGTTGAGTTATCTGAAGATTAAAGAGTCTAAAGGTGAGAATTAGAGTCATAGACAGCATAATGACTACAGAAAAAATCACCCTTGATCTGAATACTTTTCTTTCTCTCTTAAGGTTTCCAATCTTATCCATAATGAAAATATTTATTGCTTAAGTTTTGCCAGTAAGAATCGAACTACAGGCCAAAGAATTGCTCCAGTGAAAGGAACAAATAGAACAAGCCATTGAATTTGAAGTCCTTGAACCGAAATATGAGTAATTAGAAATACAATGAGATAAATAAGAGAGGCTATAAATATGTAGACCTGCTGGGTTGTAAGATTGGATACAAAAAAAGATTTTTTAACACTCAATATAAATGCAGAACTGATTACTAGTGCAAGGGCATTTTGTCCAAGGATGCCTCCTTGAAAAACATCAAGAAGTATTCCCAATACAAAAGCTGAGCGGTAAATTCCATTACTATCCGAGTAGATTAGCCAATAAGTAAAGAATAAGAGTAGCCAAAACGGTGAAACCATTTCTATCAAGCTAGGCAAGGCAATAGCACCAACAATGAATGCAAGCACTGTAATTTTAAGAAGAAGTATAAATTGAGATTGGTTAATCATTTTTCTCCTCAATAACAAGAACTAATTCGAGTCTATTTAAATTCTGTGTCGGTTCGAGATATACAGTCATGAAGGATGGGTCCAAATTCTCATCAATGGACTTAACCCTTCCTACAGAGTAGCCTGGGGGATATGAATTTCCAATGCCGCTCGTCATAAAGATATCACCTAGTTTGATATCAGACTCAAGAGGAATATATTTTAAAATCATTCCTCTATCATTTGATGCCAGGCCTTTGGTGATTCCTCTAATGCCATTTCTTGAGTTTTTTACAGGCATGTGTTGGGTTGGATCTGAAAGAAGCCTTACTGTAGAATACATTGGGGTTACCTCTGTCACTTGCCCAACAACTCCATCTGAGCCAATGATTAAATCCGATAAAGTTACACCATCATTAAGCCCTTTGTTAATAATAATTTTTTTTGATAATCTTGACTGAGAGATTGACTTGATTCGAGCTAGCTTTACATTGTGGTCTGGAATCAAGTAGCTTGATTCAAGTAGATTGGACAAATTCTGATTTTCAAGAGTTAAGTTGTTGTAGGTCTGAAGTTTTGCCTTGAGTTCAATGAGCTGCCCCTCAAGATAATCATTTTGACTCACTAGTAACTCATTTTCACTGCCTTTGTCATTGACCCAATCAATCACTTGACTCGGTAAATCAACAACTAAATAGATAGGACTGAGTAGGGTTAGTGTAAACCGCTTGAAGTTATCAAGGTAGGAGAAACGAGCGTCTAAAACAATAAGAATAATTGATAGAAATACAGGAACAAAAAGTTTTAAAAGTCGCATTATTAAGATCTCGACTTAATACGAATCACTCTGCTGCCAAGAACCCCATGTCATGCTGGTTAATCATTTCTAAAGCTATACCTCCGCCTCTAGCAACACACGTAAGAGGGTCATCAGCAATAGTCACAGGTAAATTAGTCTGATTATGAATTAGTTTGTCAAGCCCTTCCAAAAGAGCGCCACCACCAGTAATAACGAGTCCATTTTGAGCAATGTCAGATGATAGCTCAGGCGGAGTTTGCTCTAATGCTGTCCTTAGTGCACTAATAATCATCCCTAAGGGTTCACTCAAAGCTTCAAGTATTTCAGAGTTGGTCACCTCAAAGCTTACTGGAAGTCCGGTAGAAACCGCTCTTCCTCTAAACTCATTCTTTCGAATAATTTTGGATTCAAAAGCACTACCAACCTCTTCTTTGATTTGCTCCGCTGTAGCCTCACCAATAATGATTCCATGGACCCTTCTGACGAATTTTACAATGGTATCATCAAATACGTCCCCACCAACTCTTAGTGAGTCAGAATAAACAATTCCGTTGAGTGAGAGTATTGCAATCTCTGAGGTACCACCGCCAATATCGAGGACCATGGCGCCTGATGCTTCTTCAATGGCCATACCAGCACCAAGAGCAGCAGCCATTGGCTCTTCAATAAGATAAACATCTCTAGCGCCTGCACCTACTGCGCTCTCTTTAATGGCTCGCCTTTCCACTTGAGTGGCACCACATGGAACACAAATAAGCACTCTTGGACTTGGAGAAAAGAAACCAGACTTTAAAACTTTTTTCATAAAGAACTGAAGCATTTTCTCAGTCACCTTAAAATCAGCAATTACGCCATCCTTCATTGGTCTGATAGCTTCAATTGCGCCTGGCGTTCTACCAAGCATATTCTTTGCCTCTTGACCCACAGCGATTACAGATGACTCTGAGGCCCCCTTTTCATGCCTGAGTGCGACAACAGAGGGTTCATTCAGAACAACCTTACCATCCATATAAATGAGCGTGTTTGCTGTGCCTAAGTCAACAGAAAGATTTTGGCCTGTGAATAAATTGAACATAAGGGGTTCCTAGCAAAATAAATAAAATGTTTAGAGGTTATAATATAACCTGAAAGCCCACTTTAGACAATACCAAAGCCTAAATAAATATGATTATCAAGCAGGAACATTTAATAGAAAGTATTCATTCAGCGTTGCAATATATTTCATATTATCACTCGCCTGATTTTATTAATGCAATGGTCTCCGCTTATGAAAGAGAGACCAGTCAGAGTGCTAAAAATGCGATTGAACAGATTTTGATTAATTCAAAGATGTGCGCTCTTGGAAAAAGGCCAATCTGTCAAGACACTGGAATTGTCAATGTCTTTGTTGAGGTCGGCATGAATGTAGAATGGGATGCTGAGCTTTCTCTTGAAGATATGATTAATGAGGGCGTCAGAAGGGCTTACAACGAGCCTGATAATCGTTTGAGGGCCTCAATAGTCAGTGACCCTTTATTCTCTAGAAAAAATACCCAAGATAACACTCCAGCAGTGATTCATACGAAGCTGGTTAAGGGTGATAAGTTGGACATTACTGTCGCAGCGAAAGGAGGGGGTTCAGAGAATAAATCTAAATTTACAGTGCTCAACCCTGATGATAATCTTAGGGATTGGGTTCTAAGAACGATTCCAACGATGGGCGCAGGCTGGTGCCCTCCTGGGATGATTGGTATTGGTGTTGGTGGTACTGCAGAGAAAGCTATGCTGATGGCTAAGGCCTCTTTGATGGAATCAATTGATATCAATGACATTAAAGCTAAAAAGAATCCAAGTGACGTTGAGCAGCTAAGGATTGATCTATTTGATAAGATTAATGAGTTGGGAATTGGTGCCCAAGGTCTTGGCGGTCTAACTACAGTTTTGGATGTGAAGATTAATGATTATCCTACTCATGCAGCCTCTCTTCCTGTTGCTATGATTCCAAATTGCGCCTCCACAAGACATGTCCATTTCTTATTAGATGGATCTGGGGTTGCTGAATTGCCTGAAATTGATCTCAGTCTTTATCCAGATTTAGAGATGGATGTTTCTAAATATAAAAAAGTTGATTTAGATAGCTTGACTCAATCAGAAATGGAGGAATGGAGCATAGGTGACACCCTTCTTTTGTCTGGAACCATTATCACTGGAAGGGACGCGGCACATAATAGACTTAAATCAATTATTGATAGTGGGGAAGGCCTTCCAGACGGCGTAAACTTCGAAAATAAATTCATCTATTATGTTGGGCCAGTCGATGCTGTTCGGGATGAGGTAATTGGGCCTGCTGGCCCGACAACTGCAACTCGAATGGATAAGTTTACTGATCTGATGCTTGAAAATACCGGGCTTCTTGGAATGATTGGAAAAGCTGAGAGAGGTGGGGCGACAGTTGAAAGTATAAAAAAACATAAAGCCAGTTACTTAATTGCTGTTGGGGGAGCTGCTTACCTGATTTCAAAATCCATTAAAAAAGCCAAGGTTGTGGCCTTTGAGGAGATGGGCATGGAGGCAATTTACGAAATGGAAGTCAAAGATATGCCTGTGACCGTTGCTGTAGATACTGATGGAGATAACATACACAAAGCCCTTAACAATATTCCCTTAGCATTCAAGGGATAGTTCATAGCGTATAATTTTCCCTGAAGTTGGCTGGATAGTCGCTGGATGTATTTGCATCGAGAGGAAAGTCCGGGCTCCAAAGGGCAAAGTGCTAGTTAACGACTAGGCGCAGTGATGCGACGGAAAGTGCAGCAGAAAATATACCGCCTGCTTTGGCAGGTAAGGGTGAAATGGTGGAGTAAGAGCTCACCGCAAACTTAGTGATAAGTTTGGCAAGGTAAACCCCACTTGGAGCAAGCTCAAATAGGAAGGCATTGGCGCTGCCCGCGTTGTCTTCGGGTAGAGTGCTCAAGATACTTGGTGACAAGTTTCGTAGATGAATGGCTATCATGGTTTCGACCAAACAGAACCCGGCTTATAGGCCAACTTCAATTTTTTTTTAATATAAAAAAACTTTTCTCAATAATATTTCTAAAGGTTATACTGTGCCTTATTTAAAGTACTGACTTAACCAAATGAGTTATTTCTATCTAGCGTTGGCCATTGCTGCTGAGGTGGCCGGAACAAGTTTATTAAAAGCAACTGAAGAGTTTACAAGGCTTGTACCAACAACATTTTTAGTCATTTTTTATCTCCTATCTTTTTGGCTTATGACGCTTGCTTTAAGAGACTTACCTTTGGGCGTTGTTTATGCTGTCTGGTCTGGATTAGGAATATGCCTTGTTGCTGTTATTGGGGCAGTAATTTACAAAGAAATCCCAGATCTTGGCTCTATCATCGGTATGGCCTTAATTATTTCAGGAGTCGTCGTTATGCATTTATTTTCTAAAACTATTTAAAACTAAAGAGTATGACTATTGAATCGACAAAATATAACTTATCAGAGACCCTTAATCCAGCTAATGAAAGGTCTTCTGTTGGTTTGATTGTATTGAATACTGACTTTACATTTGAGCGTGATTTTGTCAGAATGTATGCAGAGCAACAACCTAACTATGACTTCTATTTCAATCGAATTCACTTTGCTAACCCAATGACTCCAGAGTCCCTGGCTGCTATTGGTAATGATTTAACGGATGCTTCCTCAGGAATTCTTCCAGGTTACGATCTTGATTTGGTGGTATTTAACTGTACTTCATCGTCATCAATCGTTGGTGATTATGCCATTGAAAATGCAATTCAAGAGAGTAAGCCAACTGCAGAAGTTCTCTCTACCTCTCAAGCTGTTGTAGCCAACTTTAAGGAGCGAGGGTTTAAAAAAGTGAGTGTCTTAACCCCATACAGTGAAGAAGTATCCTCTTTACTGAGAGATTACCTTGAAAAAAATGATGTTGAGATTGTCTCTTCAATGTATATGGATATGGATGATGACAGGGATGTTGCTATGCTTCCAGCGGATGAAATTATCAATGCTGCTAAGGCAGCAATCCATGATGACGCTGATGCAATCTTTATTTCGTGTACTGCTATGAGGTCTGCTGAAATTATTCCAGATATTGAAGCTGCTGTTGGTAAGCCGGTATTAACATCAAATCAAGCCACTTTTGATCAAATTTCAAAGACAATAGAAAATTTGAATAGCTAATAGAGTTTTTCAAAACTCTATAAATCACTGATTATTATTAAAAATTCAAACCTAAGTGAATTTTTTTGAAAAATAAATTTTCAAATAGAGAGATAATGGTCTCATGTATAAACTCGATGAAAGAGACATTCAGATTCTATCCATTCTTCAGGAGGAAGGGAGGATTACCAAAACAGCGCTCGCTGACAAGTTAAATCTATCGCTAACACCTTCATGGGATAGACTTCAAAGACTGGAAGAGGCAGGGATAATTGAGAGCTATGGTGCGAAACTATCATCTTCATTTCTAAGTCATTTTCATCTTGTTATCACTGAAGTTGAATTAGAAAGTCATAAGCAGGGTGAATTTGCTCGTTTTGAGGATGCAATTATGGATTTTGATGAGGTTCAGTCCTGCTGGTCAGTTGGGGGTGGTTTAGATTACATACTCAAGGTTCTTGTAAAAGATGTTGTCGATTATCAAGACTTCATCAAAAGAGTCCTTAAAGCAGATATTGGCATGAGGCGCTACTTTAGTTATGCTGTTCTTAACTGCATTAAAGATACAAACACAGTTCCAGTTAGCCTTATCAAGAAATCAGACCTAGCTAAAAAATAAAGACATTATTTAACTAGCAATTCTCTTGGAACGTTAGCTAAGCATTCGCCACCATTTTGACCAACACGGATACTCTCAGTCATCTCAAACCCCCAGTCATCAAACCATATTGCTGGCATAAAGTGGAAGGTCATATTTTCCTCGAGAATGGTTTGATCGGTTCCTCTAAGGCTCATGGTTCGCTCACCCCAATCTGGTGGGTAGCTGCAACCAATAGGATATCCGCACCTGTTGTTCTTTTCATAGCCATACTTTTTGAGTGTGGCAGTAAAGTTATCTGATATTTGTGCACAAGTATTACCCGGCTTAAACATCTCAATTGCGTTAACGATGCATTCATTAATGACTTTTTCGATATCAAGGTATTCCTTTGGAGGGTTTCCTAAAAATAAGGTTCTTGAGCAGGGGCAGTGGTATCTTGCATAGGCTGCACCAAGTTCTAAAAACATACCTTCATCATTTTTTAGTGGCTCATCATTCCAAGTCATATGACATGCCGCTGCCTCTTCACCCGCTCCTATTAAGGGAACAAAAGACGCATAATCACCATAATGACCCTCATGTCCACTAACTCCAGCATGATAAATTTCAGCAACTAATTCATTTTTTCTCATTCCCGGCTCAGCAACCTGCATAACTCTCTGATAAACGCCTTCGATAACCTTACCAGCCCTTTTCATGTAAGTAATTTCAGTTTTAGATTTAACTGCTCTTTGCCAGTTCACAAGGCCTGTTTGATCGCTGAATGTGGCATTTGGGAGTGAGCTATATAAAGATTCAGCAGCTCTGGCTGAGAAGTAGTAGTTGTCCTTTTCAAGTCCTATAACTTTGTTGCCAAGTCCCTTTTCTTTCAAAATTCCAGCAAGATGCTCCATTGGATGCTTTTCAGGTGTCATGACATAGTCATCAGGGTACGCAATGATATCTTTTAAATCGAGATCTGTGGTCAGCTCTGCCCCCTTAGCATCGATGCCTCTCCCATACCAAAAAAGACCCCCATCCGTTGAGATCACAACGCACTGATGAACATAAAATGACCAGCCATCGTAACCAGTTAACCAAAACATGTTGGCAGGATCATAAACAATAAGAGCATCAATATTGGAATCATTCATGGAGTTGCGAACCTTTGACTGTCTTTCAATGTACTCTTCCTTACTAAATCTTCTTCTCTCCTTTTTCATAAAGTCTCCTTTCTATGCAATATAACTAAAAGCTTGATCTAAATCCTCAATCAAGTCCTCCACATCCTCGATGCCAGTTGAATATCTAACTAAACCCTCAGGAATTCCTGCGGCCATTCTCTCTTCAGCGCTGCACTCTACGTGACTAGTTGTTAAAGGAGGTCCAACAACCGTCTCAACGCAGCCCAAATTTGCTGCCATGTGGGCATATTTGAGTTTTGGTAGAAACACTTTAATCGCCTCTAAGCCACCTTTGACTGAAAAACTGAGCATCCCACCATAGCCACCATTCATTTGATTTTTGGCTATTTTGTGACCAGCATGAGACTCTAAACCTGGATAATTCACTTGCTCAACTATTGGATGATTCGATAGGAATTTTGCAATTTTTAGAGCATTTTCATTTTGCTTTTCAACTCTAAGCTTTAACGTTTTCATGCCCCTTAATAAGCTATAAGCATCCATGGGTGCAAGCGTTGCTCCATTGATTTCACGGTAGTGATAAACCTTTTTAACCAAGTCTTTATTGCCACATATGACTCCTCCTAGGGCATCTGCATGACCGCCAAGATACTTTGAGGCAGAGTGAAGAGTAATGTCAGCCCCAAGTAACAAAGGGTTTTGATTAATTGGGGTAGCAAATGTATTGTCAACAACGACAAGTGCCCCCATTTTTTTGGCCGCTGCGCTTAGTCTCTTAATGTCCGTTATTTTTATGGTGGGATTTGTTGGTGTTTCCAGATATAGCAAGGTACAGCCCTTAGCTATTTCTGCTTCTATTTGCTCATAGTTTCCAGTTTCACAGAGGCTAACTTCAATATTCAGAGGAGGTAGAAACTCATTAAATATAACGTTGGTTCCTCCGTAACTATCTTTGATTGAGACAACTCGATCACCAGGCCTTAAAAACGTAGCTAGGGTGTTACTTATTGCAGCCATCCCTGATGCAAAACTCGTTGCAGCCTCAGCAAATTCAAGCTCTTTGACTTTATCCTCAAAAGCTCGAACAGTTGGGTTGGTGTTTCTTGAATAGATGTGGCCTTCAGCCTCTTCAAGTGCGACTTTATGCCAAGTCTCAATATCTTTGTAGCCAAATGAGACACTATGAACAACGGGAACTTGAGTTGAGCGCTCATAGAGCTCGTGCTCTTGTTCACCGCTCCAGATGCTTTGAGTGGATTGTCCGATTTGTTTTTTTTCAAGCATAACTCACCTCTTAAATTTGCTTTGACCATAAATAAAAATAACTGGGCGTTATTTTTAAACTATTTCAAGGCAGCGCTTTAAAAAGCCTTTATCTTGATAATTTTGATTATACATCGAGAACTAACTGTTTGACAATCCTCAAAATCTTAACTGAGAATAAAATAATATCATCCATTAAATTTTTCTGATATATTGCGATTAATTTCCACTTCAATAAATATTCCGATGAGTAGTCATTCTTCAGATCAAAGCAGTGAGAATCATTCAGGTGTTCTAAAGTCAAACTTTATCTGTGTATTATCAATACTCCTTTTTGCTATGGGATTTCCAGCTGCAGAGTATTTATTAGATGACTGGGATGTTGTCAGTGTTATTACTGCTCGAAATGTATTTTCATTTATATTAATCTTCTTAATATGGATATCAATTGAGGGGGTTCAAAAGGTTAAGTCTGCTCAATGGCTTAAAGGCACTTTGATTGGCGTAGCAGGTTTTGGTATTGGTGCATTTTTAATTCTTTATCTTCAGTCGCTAACTTCCCCTGTGATTGCGGCTCTTGCAGTTGCTACTATGCCAGTATTTGCAGTATCACTTGAGATGCTGCTAGATGGACGCAAAATGACCGTTTGGTTTTTTTGTGGAGTAATTCTGGTCCTTTGGGGAGGCTATATTGCCTCTGGCGCTTCACTGAGTCAGAGTAATATTGGATTTGCCATTCTGATTGGATTTCTAGGAGTAGCGCTATTTGCATGGGGATCTAGAGCGACTGTTAAAAACCTCCCTGGTATGACTAATTTGGGTCAGGTTTCAGTCACTTCATTGGGAATGGCGCTTCTTTCAATAGTTCTCTACTTTATTTGCACTGTATTTCTGGATTTAACCAATAGCGTATCATCAATAACGCTCAAGCATCTAGGCTTGATTCTAATTTATGCTTGGTTAGGTCTTGGCATATCACAAATTTTGTGGATAAAGGCTGTAAGTCAGCTCGGTATCGGTATTGCTTCATTTCATTTAAATGCTGTTCCATTTTATGTCATGTTGATGCTTTTTCTTTTGGGAGATCAGTGGGTTTGGCATCAGGCAATCGGAGCACTTGTGGTTATCACTGGGGTAATCATTGCTCAACAAAAATCTGCTAAGCATAAAGTAAAGTTTTTTGAGCTACCTTAGCTCTGCAATTATTGCTCTATCGATTCCGTTAAGATCTTTAAATGCTTTAATATTTTTGAAAGAACCTTCTAATAGCTTAATAATTTTATCTTTCTGATCATAGCCATGCTCTAATAGTAAAAGACCATTTTTATTGATAAACTGAGGTGATTGTGAAATGATTAACCTAATATCCTTAAGCCCATCATTTCCAGATACAAGCGCCTCCATTGGCTCAAAACGAAGGTCTTCTAGGTGGGGATCCTTTTCGCTGATATAGGGAGGGTTACTTACAATCAAGTCAAACTTTATCTTGGGTAAGGGCTCAAACCAACTTCCACAGTAAAAATTAATAGGTCTCTTAGCATTCAATTCAGCAAGAATTAATGCTTTAGAAGACTGATCACTAGCAGATACATCCCAATTTGGGCATTGCTGTGACAAGGTTATGGCAATAATTCCGCTACCAGTTCCTAGGTCTAGTACTTTTATTTTTTTTTCTGAATCTAGACTATCAATTGCAATATCAATTAGTAGTTCTGTTTCAGGTCTGGGAATAAGAGTTGAAGGAGAGACTAGAAATTCAAGCTCATAAAAACCTTGAGAGCCTTTGATGTAAGCAAATGGTTTGCCATTCTTCCTCTCATCAACAAGACTAAAAAACTTTTTAAATTCAGAGTTATTGAGTGCATAGTCTAGATTAGCAAATAACTGCTCTTGAGTTTTGTTAATCGCTAGGCCTAATAGTTTTGATGCATCCTCGACATCTTCTCTCAAAAGGTTCTTAATCAATCTTCCAGAGTCCATTTATATTAATTTTATTGAATGCTTGCTCTTTTAGTATTATATCTACAAGCGAGTTTTTAGAATTAGTTAATGAACTATGGGATGATACTTCTTATAGAATTATTGAGGTAAATAAGTGACATGTTGAACTTAGTCTTATTTGAACCAGAGATACCGAACAACACTGGGAGTCTTATTAGATTATCGGCCAATATGGGTGCTAACCTTCATCTTGTAAAGCCCTACGGATTCGAAATTACTGACAAAAGATTAAGACGAGCTGGCCTTGATTATAAAGAATTAGCAAATGTTTATGAATATGACAATTTTGATGATTATCTTGATAAAGCAGCGCCATCAAAAATCTACATAGTTAGTACTAAAGTAAAGACGAGTTATGCAGATGTTAAATACTTTAGGGACGATTCATTTCTCTTTGGGTCAGAGACAAAAGGACTTCCAAAAGAAATTATGGATGAATATGATGGCATTACGCTCCCGATGCAAAAAGGCTCGAGGAGTTTAAATCTTGCAAATTGTGTCTCTATCATTGCCTATGAGGCTTGGCGACAACTAGGCTTCAGAAATTAAAGCCAATTTAAGCTTATGAATTAGATAGCTTGAGTAATTGATAGGCGTTATTAAAATCTTTAATTGAAACTACTTTTTTGCCAGCAAGCTGAACCCTTTTTAAGCTTAGTATTCCAGCACCAGTTGCAATATGGCAAACCTCTTTATTTTGCTCAATAATTGTACCTGGAGGCTCAGAAGTTTCTCTTGATATCACTTCAGCTTCAATGATTCTTAGGACTTTGTCTTTAAACTCCATAGCTTCTGCATTGCTTTGTGCAATAGGACGCGGATTGAAAGCTCTAATCATTTGATTAATATTTCCTGCGCTTTGGTTCCAGTCAATTCGAGCATCAGCTTTTAAAATCTTTTTTGCATAAGTGGCATTAGAGTGCTCTTGAATCTTTGGGTTCAAATTAGGAAGCTGATCTATTGTATCAATTAAAAGTTCACCGCCCAGTATCGATAAGGACTCTGTTAAAGAGCCAGATGTCTCATAATTTGATATGGAATGTTTTTTTGTTAAAAGAATATCACCTGTATCCAGTCCTTCATTCATCTGCATGATCGAAATCCCAGTCTCTTTATCTCCTGCATGAATAGCTCTTTCAATGGGTGCTGCTCCTCTCCAGCGAGGAAGAAGAGAGGCATGAATATTTAAACAACCAAATTTAGGCAAATCTAGTACTTCTTTTGACAAAATCTGGCCATAAGCTGCAACAGCAATCAAATCTGGCTTAAGTGAGCTAAGCTTCTTTAGATTATGTTCACTGCTAAAATTTTCAGGTTGAATGACTTCTAGTTCATTTTCAATGGCGAAGTTTTTTACAGCACAAGAGGTCAGGATTTTCCCTCTACCCTTGGGCCTATCTGGTTGACAATAGACAGCCATAACTTGATGATTGGAGTTATGAATTTTAGATAATGCAGCAACCGCAAATTCAGGAGTTCCTGCAAAAATAATACGCATTATTTTATGGAATTTCGACCCACCTTGATAGCATTCAAAATTTGCTTTGGAGAGGTGCCGCCAAGATGATCTCTAGAATTGATAGAGCCCTCTAGAGAAATTGCATCAAAGACATCAGAATCAATGTTAGAGTTAAATTCTTGAAGCTCATCAAGAGTAAATTCACTCAAATCTTTGTGATTATCAATTCCATACGCGACAGCTCTTCCTACAACATCATGTGCATCCCTAAATGGCAAACCCTTTTTGACAAGGTAATCCGCTAAATCTGTTGCAGTTGTATATCCCTTGATAGCAGAGTTAAGCATGTTCTGCTTATTAGCCTCAATCTTAGGAACCATATCAGCAAAAATGCGAATACAAGAGTAGATCGTTTCAACGCTGTCAAAAAGAGGCTCTTTGTCTTCCTGATTGTCTTTGTTATAAGCTAATGGTTGACCTTTCATAAGTGTAAGTAGTGAGACTAGATTACCTGTAACCCTTCCAGTTTTACCGCGAACCAATTCTGGAACATCTGGGTTTTTCTTCTGAGGCATAATCGATGATCCTGTACAGAAACTATCTGGAAGTGATACAAATTCAAATTGCGCGCTAGACCATAGGACAAGTTCTTCAGAAAACCTAGAGAGATGCATCATGATAAGGCTAGCATGAGATGCGAATTCTATCGCAAAGTCACGATCACTCACAGCATCTAAAGAGTTTTGGCTTATGCGCTCAAATCCCAAGATTTCCGCAGTGCGCTCACGATTAATTGGATAACTTGTTCCGGCAAGTGCTGCACTTCCAAGAGGCATTGTATTGATACGTTTATAGCTTCCTTGAAGCCGCTCATAATCACGCTTGAACATTTCAAAGTATGCCAAAAGGTGATGACCAAAGGTGATGGGCTGCGCAGCCTGAAGGTGAGTAAAGCCAGGCATTATTGTATTATTTTCCTTTTCAGCAAGATCCAGCAATGCATTTAAAAGCTTTTTTAACTCTTGGTTTATCATGACAACATGATCCCTGAGGTAAAGCCTGATGTCGGTTGCAACTTGGTCGTTTCTTGAGCGCCCTGTATGAAGTTTTTTACCTGGCTCCCCACAAATCTCAGTTAACCTCGACTCAATATTCATGTGGACATCTTCAAGGTCGATAGACCAATTAAATTTGCCTGAAGTTATCTCGTTCTTGATTTGATCTAGACCATTTAAAATCTCTTTTAATTCAGATTCTGTTAAAACTTCTACCTCACTAAGCATAGTTGCATGCGCAATTGACCCCTCAATATCATAGAGGGCAAGCACTTTATCAAAAGACACAGAGGCACCAAAAATTTTTACAAATTCATCTGTCGGTTGATTAAAACGACCACCCCATAATTGATTTGTTTCTGAAGTCATTGCTCTATTTACTCAGTTTTAATTACATTTTTAAATTACTGCACATTATTCCAGTATCTATGGCCTAAGTTACTGAAAATGATATAAAAACCTATTTGTTCTATTAATATTGTTAGAAATCGTAATTTTAATCCGAATGTAAAATAGCTCTAATTGTTAACATTCCTAACCCACACTCGATAAAATATCAATGAAATCGATTTCAATGGAGTCACCACTTTTGTGCTGAAAATTGCCACACGTAAAAGTCCTTTAGCCCTTTGGCAAGCAGAGTTTGTGAAATCTAAGTTAGAGGATATATATCCAGACTTAAAGGTTAAGCTGGTTAAGATGACTACCCAGGGTGACCAAATTCTCAACTCTCCTCTCTCTAAGATAGGGGGAAAGAGCCTCTTTATTAAGGAGTTGGAAGTTGGAATCATGGAAGGTAGAGCTGATATTGCTGTGCATTCAATGAAGGATGTCCCATATGAGTTACCACAAGGTTTTGAAATAGGTGCTATTCTGGAGCGTGAGAGCCCCTTTGATGCCTTTGTATCAAATGATTTTAACTCGATTCAAGATCTTCCAGTTGGGGCTAGACTAGGCTCCTGCAGTTTGAGACGAATTGTACAGGTTAAAGCAATGAGGCCAGATCTTGAGATTTTGGATCTACGAGGCAATGTAAATACTCGTTTAAAAAAACTCGACGATGGAGAGTATGATGCAATCATTTTGGCATGTTCAGGCCTAACAAGGCTTGGATTTGAGGACAGAATAAAACAAGATTTGAGTCCTGATGATTCTTTACCCGCAGTAGGTCAGGGTGCTCTTGGAATTGAGATAAAAACCAATGATCAAGAAATTAGTAACCTTATTAAGCCGCTTATTCACAAAAACACTCAGATTGAAGTGAGTGCAGAGAGGGCGCTAAATGCCACTCTTCAAGGTGGATGCTCAGTAGCAATCGGCGCTTTTGCAACTAGTGAAGACTCTAAATTAACGCTCAGCGGAATGGTTGGCAATGTTGATTCTGGTGAAATAATAAGGATTCAGGAGCATGGTGAAACGAGCAAGCCATTAGATCTAGGCATTAGAGCTGCTAATAAACTTTTATCTTTAGGTGCAAGAGAGTTATTAAATGAGAAATGAATTGATTCTGACTGATGAGCAAATAAACCATCACTTAAGGGAGATTGATAACTGGACTATTAAAAATGGCAAGCTATTTAAAGTGTTTAAATTTAAAGATTTTGCTCAAGCTTTTGAATTTATGAGTTTGGTTGCCATAATAGCTGAGATGATGGATCATCACCCTGAATGGTCAAATGTTTACAATAAAGTTGAGATTAATCTAGTGACTCATAGTGAGGGCGGAATTACCAGGCTGGATATTGATTTGGCCAAGAAAGTTGATTCTCAGTACCTTGCGTTAGAGTTCTAATCGAATAGGGCATCTACAAAATCTTTTGAATTGAATGGTTTCAGGTCTTCAATGGCCTCCCCAGTACCAATGAAGCGTATCGGAAGTTTGAGAGAGTCTGAAATTGAAAACAAAACACCACCCTTAGCTGTGCCATCAAGCTTGGTGATAGCTAGTCCAGATAAGTTTATTGACTTATGAAACTCATTCGCCTGTTGAACTGCATTTTGACCTGAGCCACCATCGATAACCAGAAGGGTCTCGTGAGGGGCGTTCTCATTGTGTTTTTTTAGAACCCTCTTGATTTTCTCGAGTTCTTGCATAAGGTTATCCTGTGTATGAAGCCTTCCTGCGGTATCAGCAATTAATATATCAATTTTTTTTGCTATAGCAGACTGATAAGCATCATAGACCACTGAGGCGGCATCTGAACCCGTCTTTTGAGCAATCACAGGTATATCATTTCGCTCACCCCAGACCTGGAGCTGTTCAACTGCAGCCGCCCTAAAGGTGTCTCCAGCAGCAAGCATCACTGATTTTCCCTCACCCTGAAATAACTTAGCAAGTTTACCAATAGTGGTTGTTTTGCCTGCACCATTGATTCCAACAACAAGAATAACAAAAGGTATTTCAGTACTAGGCTCCAGATCACTGTCAGTCACTAATAGTGATTCAAGTTCAATCTTAATCAGTTGGTACAAGCTGTCCTCATCTTTAAGCTCTTTTCTTGAGGCTTTCTTTCTAACACTTTCTATGACCTTGTCCGTGGTCTGAATTCCAACATCTGAACTAATTAAGAGAACCTCTAACTCTTCAAGAAGATCCTCATCAATCTTCTTTTTGCCAATGACTAGAGAAGAGAGGCCATCACCCAGCTTTTTTTTAGATTTAAAAAGCCTATCCCTTAAGGATGATTTTTGTTCTTCTTCTTTAAGGCTGGGGTTTTGTTTTTTCTTAAAAAAATTCAGCATGGGTAATTTAAGCAAAGAGTTGGCTTAAATTTTACTATGTGAGAGGACTTCAAAGAGGCAAATCAGTAAATGAATAAAAGATTAAAACAATGAAAAATAAACATAAAAACAAACCAAAACGGTATTATGTTTTTATTTTTTTATTTATTATGCTCTGGGTTAAAGCAATACATGTTTTTGGATTTGTCTCTTGGATGGCTGGAATGTTTTACTTACCAAGACTGTTCGTTTATCACTCCATGGCTGAGGATAAAATCAGTATAGAGCGATTCAAGATTATGGAGCGAAAGCTATATAACGGCATCATGATGCCAAGCTTTATTTTGACCACTGTAATGGGTTTTTGGATGATTTATAGCTATGCCTGGGAGGTTTATAGTGATATGCATTGGCTGAAGCTTAAGCTTTTTCTTGTGGCTATTCTTATAGTGTATCACTTTTACTGCGGATATTTGGTTGGTGTTTTTGCTGCAGATAAAAATAATAAGTCCGATGTATTTTTTAGATGGTTTAATGAGTTTCCAGTCGTATTTTTGATTTCAATTATTATTCTTGCAGTAGTTAAGCCTTTTTAAAGTGGCCATGAATCAATACAGCTCGAATAAAAACCATCCACAAAGAATCAATTTTAAAAATCCAATTGATTTTAGGAGTGATACTGTTACCCTGCCCTCTAATGCCATGCTTCGAAGTATCGAAAATGCTCAGCTTGGAGACGATGTGTATGGAGAAGATCAAGAGGTCAATGAGCTTCAAGAGTATGCAGCAAAACTTCTAGATAAAGAGGCAGCATTATTTTTCCCAAGTGGCACTCAAAGCAATCTCACTGCAATGCTTTCGCATTGCCAAAGGGGCGATGAAGTTCTCATTGGAAAAAATTATCACACCAATGTTTACGAGGCCAGAGGAGCTTCTGTTCTGGGAGGTGTTGGCATTTGTCCCATTGAAACTTCAGCTACAGGCTCAATGAATATTGAGGATATGCTTAATCAAATTAAGGATGATGACCCTCATTATGCAGTCACTAAATTATTATGCCTAGAAAATACTTTCTCCGGTCAGGTGCAGCCTCAAAGTGAGCTTGATAAGCTTGCAAAGAGTGCCCATAGTAAAAACCTAAAAGTTCATTTGGATGGTGCTCGACTATTTAACGCGCATATCAAAACAGGGCTATCCATGAAGCAACTAACAAGCTCTTTTGATAGCGTTTCAATTTGCCTATCGAAAGGATTAGGTGCTCCTGTGGGTTCGCTGCTGGTTGCAGACCAAGAGACAATTTATAAAGCACATCGACTTAGAAAAATGCTTGGAGGCGGAATGAGGCAAGTTGGTGTGATTGCCTCTTGCGGGATGTATGCCCTAAAAAACAATATTCAAAGATTGCAAGAGGATCATGATAATGCTAAGATTTTGGCAGAGGGCCTATCTTCATTAGAAGAGCTATCGGTGGACTTTAGTGAAAGTCAGACCAATATGGTTTTCGTCAGTTGTCCTGAGCAGCATAGAGAGTCTCTTGAACGATTCTTATTTGATAAGGAAATCATAATTTCCAATTTAGATCGAGGCAGATTAGTTTGCCATCTTGGAATCGATGAAAAAGATATACACTTTGTAATTAACGCTTTTAAAGAGTATTTTAAAGTGACAGCTTAAGTCAGAATCTGATTCAAAAAAGTCTTTGTTCGATTATTCTGAGGATTATTAAAGAATTCCTCTGGGGTATTCTCCTCGACAATCTCACCTTCATCCATAAAAATTATTCTGTCAGCAACCTGCTTTGCAAAACCCATTTCATGGGTGACACATATCATTGTCATGCCGCTTTTTGCAAGCTCTACCATTGTTTCCAGCACTTCAGAAACCATTTCTGGATCGAGCGCTGAGGTAGGCTCATCAAAAAGCATGACTTTAGGCTGCATGCACAAGCTTCTTGCAATCGCAACGCGTTGCTGCTGACCACCTGATAACTGCTCAGGATATTTATCAGCTTGCTCTGGAATTTTGACCTGTTCAAGCATAGACATTGCCCTCTCTTTCGCCTCTTTTTCATCAATCCCTCTAACCCAGTTGGGACCGGCCATACAGTTCTCAAGGACAGTTAAGTGTGGGAATAAATTAAACCCTTGAAATACCATTCCAATATCTTGCCTAACAATGTCAATATCCTTCATTGTTTCATGCAGTTCAATTCCAGTCACATGAATTTGACCTTCCTGGTGAGCCTCCAAGCGGTTCAGACATCGAATTAAGGTAGATTTGCCGGAGCCCGATGGACCACAAATAACAATTTTTTCCTTGGCCTTAATCTCAAGATTGATATCTTTGAGAGCTTGAAAGTCCCCGTACCATTTGTTGACTCCTTTGAGAGAGATAACTGAATTTTCATTTGTTATTTCGTTTGACATAATCAAGTTTTTTGTTGATATTTTCGCTCAAT
>CABXDP010000012.1 GCA_902511025.1 uncultured Gammaproteobacteria bacterium
ACCTAAAGCACTTGTTGGTAGGTCACCAGACATTACAGCGCCGACATTTTCAAGGGACATAATTTCAGCAAACCATGAGTATGGTGAGGCTGTTGCAGGGTCAGCTAAGCGCTGCCAAGCATAAACAAAGTCATGAGCAGTAACGGGGTTACCGTCAGACCACATAGCGTTGTCACGAAGTGTAAAAGTATATACATCCTTTGCATCATTAGTTGTATATCCTGTTGCTACACCTGGAACAAGATTACCATCAGCGTCTTGATTCATCAAACCTTCAAAAAGGTCACGTACAATGTCTGAACCTGAAACATCTTCAACAATTTGAGGATCGACGGAAGTAAATTCATCGAGCAAACTGTATGTAAATGTCTGATCATCAGCAAGAGTTTCTCCAGTCAATGGGTGAGTTGCAGCCATCACTGATGAGGTTGCAAAGATTGCCAATAAGAAACCGGCAGCCAAAGATTTTGGCAAATAGTTCATATTTCTCTCCTTAATAATAAAAAATTATAAATCCACCATATTTAAATGAGGATATACAGAAGTTTATACTTTTTTTAAGAATAGAGCTAAGTTTTTAAGCAAATTACTATTTAAATTAAATAAACTTAATTTCTGTTTTTTCGAGCTCAATAATCCTATCTTTAATCACTTCAGGAATGGATGCTTTTTTATTTTTTTCGTAATCAAACATCACAACTTTAGCATCACCAATAGCTACAAGCCTTTGATTATTTTTACTTATTACAGCATACTTCATGGTGAAGTATTCATTAGCTATTGAGTCTACTCTTGCACCAATGACTATAGTATCTGGATATTTAAGCGGATAGATGAATTTGCATTGGGTAGAAGCCAATATAGTTGAAATCCTGGACTCAGTAAATAGGTTTTCTGAATTATTTTTTTCAAAATAAGCAATGCGAGCCTTTTGAAAATATTTGAAATATTCAACATTATTCACGTGTTGAAGAGCATCCATATCACCCCACTCAACAGTCATTTCAATAGAAAAAGTATAGTCTTTTAATAAATTATTCATTATTCAGATAGATTAGATATAAGATAGACAATAGTCAGTGAAATTTATCGTTAGTACTTAGTGTAGCTAACAACCCCGAATTGAGAGGCTGAATCTTCATAGATTTTTGTGCCAGTTGCGTTATCAATAATCTTTAAAGAAAGAATTAAATACTCTGATGAGTTTTGTGCAACTATTTGAAAACTATCTTTTAAGTTAATTTCAAAGCGATCGAAGTATTCGCTCCCTGCCTGTCTTAGATTGTAAGGTTTATATAATTGATAATCTTGGCCATTTCTAATTTCTAGATCAGTATCAACGCCATATGTTCCTCCAACAAAACAAGCGACTATATTAATGTGGTCACTCCCCCCCATTCCGCAGCTGAGAGTTGCTGTGTAGGGATATTCTTCAGCAAACTCCTTTTGTCTTTTTTTCTCAGCATCCCTCGCAATCTTAGCAACTCTTTCTTCCTCTTCTATCCGATTATTTTTTAAATCAACTACATTTACACCCTCAGCTTGGGCCTGATTAAGGTCGTTCAAATAAGCCAAAACACCAGAAATACTTGCATTATTTGAGTATTGTGAGTTCATTATTTCATCCTGAATTTTTTTGAATTCTGGGGCACTTAAAATTGAGAAATCTTCTAGTGCTTTTATTTGCTTGTAGTCAGCTCCTATTTGGTTTGCAAAAGAAAATTGTAGGTAATTATCAAACCCCTTACTTATTGCATATTTGTTTCCAGTTATGTTTTTATCAAACAATTTACCTATAGATGTATCTGTGCCAGTGTCTCTTTCAATTGCATTCTTCAGTTTTAAAAGGTTCTCTGGATAATCTATGAAAAAATTACAGTAGTCACTTACATCAGAGTTTATTTTATTTTTAATATTTAAAAAAGCTTCGTTCATGTCATCAAATACATATGCAAAATTATTTTGATTTTGGCTATACTCCAAGGTAATTTTTTCCAGATTGAAATAATTTATTAATTCTCGATCAACCAGCATGTCATCTCCAGTAAGTCGATACCCAATAACAGCAACAGCATCAACTCCAGAATAGTCTAATGTACAAAAATTTTGATTGTAACCGTAGACATTCGCACCTAAATACAAAGAGCCTACATAATCTTTATTTTTTTCTTCTGCTAATCTCTCGAACTTAGCTTGCAATTCAATGTTTTTATTTTTTTCTTCATCCAAAAATACTAAATAACTATCTGATAAATCTTTGATCTCATTGAAATCCCAAGATATTAAAACATCATCATCGGAAATTTTTTGCATGAGTTTACTACCCATCTCAAGTAATAATGAATATAAATAACTAGGAATAAGGATTACGTCAGGTTCGCTATTAAGATAAGAATCACCTCCAGATTGTGTATTTTCACACATAGTATTTACGCTCACATCAATTCCAAAAGTTTTTGCAAAATTAATAATTTTTGGCCCACTTTCTTCAGAGAGGATTTTTGCAATGTTTTGAATGCCATATGAGTTATAAATGTTTTCAACTAAATATAGGTTGGCATCTTCATTATTGTAGAATGTGGATAAATAATCCCAGTTGCCGATATATAGGTTGGTAAGTAGACAGGCATTAGATTCAATTTCATTATCCTTAAGACGATAACTATTTTTAGAAATAGTAAGATTATTATCTATATCCGAAGTCATGATAGGATCATCAAGCAGTGGATTTTTTACTAGAAAGACTCGAAGTGAGTTTTTGTCTTCTTCACTAGGAATTAATACTTCTGCATTAACATTTATAGCAAAGATTGAGAGAAATACAATAAGGAATAACGATTTATAATTTTTCATCTAAAGTATTAAAAAAATGTTTAAGTACAATTATATTAAAAGAGGGATGAAAAGTAAATTTTCATTTATAGATTATAAATCTTTGCAAATAAATGACTGAAGTTTGGTGACTATTTAATAAAAACTTATTTTGATCTAATGTTAGCTTACGGGGCAGAGGCTCGGATCCCAGTATTCATCTTCGATATCTCCCATCGAAAAAATTAACCCAACAATGTCTGTAAATGAGAATTTTTCAATATCACCTACAGCCATTATGTATTGACCTGTGTTTGAGTTATTAAAGACTTTGATATAGTATGTTCCTGCATTATAAACACGATCAGACAAAAAGTTTTTACCAATTTCTGGACCATTCCAATACCACTGTTTTCCATACTCTTCATACCAGGGTGTCCATTCAAAGTTTTCGCCATCTGCGAAGTCAATTTTATGAAAATCTGAGTCTAAAACCTCAAACGAGAATTTGCTCTCCAAGGAGCAGTCGCCTATTTTAGCTGCAAGGATTCCTGCATAAAAGTCAAAATCAACATCAGATTGAATACGATAATAGTGTGGCTCACCAGTAAGAGTTGAGTAAATTGCTTTTGATATTTCTGGCTCCTCAATTTCATAAGGAGCGTCGGGTGGATAAGTTGAGTTTTCGTTGAGTACAGGCTTATGAGCAAAAGCTTGTGAAATAAACATCGAAATAAATAGAATAGTAAAGTATTGCCTCACTTCAATAATATTAGACTAAAGCAAAGATAAGTTACCTTTTATTTTATATGGTCTATTGTGAGCTTAAACTTCTTAACTGAATTCTAAGGTATATACAAAAAAAGCTTTCATCTCTGAAACCCTTTAGTTGTATGGTGGGGCGTGAGCGATTCGAACGCTCGACCAGCGGATTAAAAGTCCGATGCTCTACCAGCTGAGCTAACGCCCCCAATTAAAAACGAGAAATTATACTGAACAAGAGTTCATTAATCAATCGTATATTAGCCTTTATTAACAGCTTCTTTTAGTAACTTTCCGGGCTTGAAAAAAGGCACAAATTTTTCATCCACTTGGGTCTTTTCTCCAGTCTTTGGATTAATTCCCATTCTACCCTTTCTGTGTCTTTTTTGAAAACCACCAAAGCCACGAACTTCAACCCCTTTTCCAGAGACAATTGCAGAACTAATCTCCTCTAATATAATTTCAATAGATTGTTTTGCTTCAGAACGAGTAATCTTTATTTCTTTTGAGACAGCTTCAATGAGGTCAATTTTTTTCATAGTTAAAAGACGCTACTATGCCAAGACATAGTAGCTCAAATTATATTATTTATCTTTTGCTTCTTTTAAAAGGTCGCCTAGAGTTGATCCAGAAGCCTGAGTTGATTGACTGTTATAGTCATCCATAGCAGCCTTCTCTTCAACAGAGTCTTTTGCCTTCATGCTAAGATTAACTTTTCTAGTTCTCTTATCAATCATAGTAACAGCCACCTCAACCTCTTGACCTTCCTTCAAAACAGTGGAAGCATCCTCAACTCTCTCTTGAGAAATTTCAGAAGCTTTAAGGTATCCAGTAATTCCTGCAGCAAGCTCAATTACAGCCCCTTTTGCATCAACTTCTTGGATAGTTCCTTTAACAATAGAACCCTTAGAGTTAGATGAAGCATACTGAGAGAAATTGTCAGACGTTAACTGCTTAATACCTAATGAAATTCTTTCTTTTTCAGCATCAATATTAAGGATTACGACGTCAAGCTCTTGGCCCTTAGAGTAGGTTGAAACAACCTGATCTGCTGATTGCTTCTCCCATGAAATGTCTGCCAAGTGAATCAGCCCATCAATTCCACCCGGAAGTCCAACAAAAAGGCCAAAGTCTGTAATGGATTTAACAGTTACATTGATTGTATCACCTTTATTATGAGTTGACTCAAAAGCCTCCCATGGGTTCTCTTTTGCTTGCTTCATGCTCAGAGAAATTCTGTGTTTAGACTCTTGAACATCCAGCACAACAACGTCAACTTCTTGGCCAAGCTTAACGAACTTCGAAGGTCGTGCGTTCGCATTTGTCCAATCCATTTCACTCACGTGAACTAAACCTTCAACGCCCTCCTCGATTCTCACAAAAGCGCCGTAATCAGTCAGGTTAGAGACAACACCTGAGACTTTCTTACCCATAGGAAGACGCTCAGAAATGTTATCCCAAGGGCTTGGCGTTAATTGCTTCAGTCCTAGTGAAACTCTCATCTTCTCTTTGTCATAGCTAAGAACTTTGACCGTTATTTTGTCACCGATTGATAGCTTCTCTGATGGATGATTGACTCTCTGCCATGAAATATCTGTAATGTGAAGAAGTCCATCAACCCCTCCAAGGTCAACAAAGGCTCCGTAGTCAGCAAGATTCTTAACGATACCTTCAATCTCTTTTCCAGTATCAAGATTCTCAATCAAAGCCTCTCTATCAGCAGAGTTAACTTCCTGCATGACTGCCTTTCTAGAAATAACAATGTTATTTCTAACTTCATCCATCTTAATAACTAGTGCTTCAATTTCCTGACCTAGCAGGAAGTCAAAATCTTTAACTGGCCTAACATCCACTAGTGATCCAGGCAAGAATGCCTTGATTACACCAATGTCAACCGTCATACCACCTTTGACTGAGCCAGTAACAATTCCCTTCACAACTTCTTTAGAGTTCATCGCAGCTTCAAGCTCCTGCCACATCTTAATGCGTTTCGCTTTTTCACGTGAAAGAAGAGTATGGCCAAGGCCATCATCAATAGACTCAAGGGCAACTTCAACGACATCACCCTCAGTGATTTCAAGTTCGCCTTTGACGTCTTTAAATTCGTTTAATGAAATAAAACCTTCAGATTTAAGACCAACATTAATAATCGCTTTTTCACGATTCATGCTAATAACTGTTCCCATTAACAGGGCACCAGGTTTTACGTTTTGTTGTATTTCGCTATTCTCAAATAGCTCGGAAAATGTTTCTGACATAATATCTCGATTTTGACCGCTAATTGTTAAGCTTTATCGGTTTAAACTTAACTCTTATCGGGTTAATTAAAAAAAGGTTTGACCGCTCAAACCTTAACTAGCACCATTACTTTCATAACCACTTCACTAACCGTTAGATCTGATGTGTCTATGATTAATGCTTCCTTAGAGGGCTTAAGGGGGGAGTATTTGCGACTGGCGTCCCTCTCATCTCTCTTCTTAACGTCTTCTAAAGTCTGCGAAATGTTACCAGCAATGCCTCTCTGGTGCAACTGTTTTAGCCGTCTTTTGGCTCTTTCTTCAGCATTTGCAGTTAAAAAAACTTTATAAGGTGCATCTTTAAAGACAACAGTACCCATATCCCTTCCATCAGCAACGAGCCCGGGTAATTGTCTGAAATCTTGCTGCCTAACAAGTAATGACTCTCTGAGTTGTCCAATCATTGCAAATTTTGAGGCGAGCTCAGCTGTTTTTTCTGTTCTGAGCTCAGATGAGACTTCTTGGTTATCGAGGTATATCCCTAAGGCATTATTTGCAGAATCTTGTAAAAACTTAAGGTCTAAATTTGAAGCTAGCTTTAGAAGCTGCTCTGTATTCTCAATTGGAATATTTCTTTTGGAAGCTGCTAGTGCAAAAGCACGATAAATTGCCCCCGAATCCAAAATGTGCCACTTGAGCTTTGCTGCAACAATATTAGCGACCGTGCCCTTCCCAACTCCGCTCGGTCCGTCAATTGTCAAAACTGGAATCATACTTAAGATACTAGTGACTCACTTCTGAATCATTTCTCATATTCTGGCCTCATATGAGGAAACAATAGGACATCTTTGATAGAGGCTGAGTTTGTATACAGCATGACTAATCGATCGATCCCAATACCCTCACCAGCGGTAGGTGGCATGCCATACTCAAGAGCTCTAATGTAGTCTGCGTCATAGTGCATTGCCTCGTCATCGCCGGCATCCTTTTCGTTAACCTGGTCACGGAATCTTTGTGCTTGGTCCTCAGAGTCATTGAGCTCTGAAAATCCATTTGCTATTTCCCTGCCACCAATAAAGAGCTCGAATCGATCCGTGATAAATGGATTGTCATCATTCCTTCGCGATAGCGGGGACACTTCAGTTGGGTACTCGATGACGAAGGTAGGCTGAATCAATTTCTCTTCAACTGTGGCCTCAAAAATTTCAATTTGAATCTTGCCTAGGCCCCAGCTCTCTTTGATGTCAATGCCTAAAGATTGAGCAGTCTTGTTAGCGTTATCTTCAGACAAGTCTGAGGCTGATAGATTTGGGTTGTGTTTCAAAATGGAGTCAAAGACACTGATTCTCTCGAAAGGCTTTGAAAAATCAAATTCATCACCCTGATAATGAATTACGTTCGATTTACAGACATCTGTTGCAATACCCCTTAATAGATTTTCAGTAAGGTCCATATAGTCATGGTAGGTCGCATAAGCCTGATAAAACTCTGCCATAGTGAACTCGGGGTTGTGTCTTGGAGAGAGTCCTTCATTCCTAAAATTTCGATTGATTTCGAACACCCTATCTAACCCTCCAACGACAAGCCTTTTGAGGTAGAGCTCAGGAGCAATTCTAAGATAAAGATCCATATCTAGAGCATTGTGATGAGTGATGAAGGGTTTAGCTGCAGCGCCGCCAGGAATGACATGCATCATCGGCGTTTCGACCTCAAGATAATCATGATCAAGAAAAAACTGTCTAATATATGAAATGATTTTCGATCTCAGCTTAAAGACTCTTCTTGAGTCTTCATTCATAATCAGGTCGACATACCTCTGACGATAAATAGTTTCTTGGTCTGATAAGCCATGAAATTTTTCAGGCAGAGGTCTTAGAGACTTTGTCAAAAGCCTAATCTCACTAACTCTGACTGAGAGCTCTCCAGTCTTAGTCTTGAAGAGAGTTCCTGTGACACCAATAATGTCACCAATATCCCATTTTTTAAACTGCTCATTATAGAAGCCATCTTCGAGCTCATCTCGAGTCACAAATAGCTGAATCTGGCCTGAAGTATCCTGGAGCTGAACAAAGCTCGCCTTCCCCATAATTCTCTTAAGCATGATGCGCCCAGAGGCGGTTACAGATTCACTACTTTCTTGCAGTTCTTCGTTCGTTTTGCTATCAAACTGAGTGTGAATCTCAGAAGCTAAATTGAGAGGTTTAAAGTCATTGACATAGGGGTTGCCAGATTCTCTAAGTGCTGCTAATTTGGATTTTCTTTCGGCTATTAGTTTGTTTTCGTCTTGATCACTCACGGTTATCCTATTTTTTTGATTGTTCAATTTCTTCTTTAGCTAGTTTCTGTGCCTTGGCAAAGTCTTTGTCAGCTAAATCGCTTTTTCCAAGCCTTTTATAGATAGAGCCACGATTATAGTATGACTGATAAAAGTTATTATCCAAATCAATTGCTCGGGCCAGATCTTTTAAAGCAAGATTATCATTGGCTATTTTAGAGTATGCGTTGCCGCGATTATAATAAGCTGCAATATATTTTGGATCGATTGAGAGCGCCTCAGTGTAGACTCTGATTGAATCTTGACTTTGATTGAGACGGTCATAACAGTTCCCAAGGTTATTTAGTGCGCCCACGTCATCAGGCTTAAGTTTTAATGCAGATTTAAAAAAACCAATCGCCTCATCAAAGTTCTCTTTTTCTTGTTCCATATAGGCCAAACAGAAAAAAGCTTCTGAGCTGTTAGGATTCGCCTTGATGGCTTTTGCCATAGACTCATAGGCAAGGTCACCATTGCCCTGCTGCAGATGGAGATTGCCCAGGTTTAGATGCGCATTAGCCGATAAGTCCTGAGTAATTGAGTTATGATTTAACACAACATTCCATGACTGAATAGCTTGAGAAAGTTGACCATTTTTCTGATGAGAATAAGCCTCAACTATCAAATCACTGATTTCGTTTTCATTCATATTTTTACTTTAAAAGTTTTTTTGCTCTATCAAGATTACTAGATGCATTGACAGTTTTTTCTTTATTTTCTCGAGTGGATTGAAACAAATACAGAAGAGAGATCATCAAAACCAATACAGGCGCAAACCACAAAAAATAAGTCTTTGAATTGACCGGCGGTTTATAGACAACAAAGTCGCCATAGCGCTCCACCATAAATGAATAGATCTCGGAGTCAGTCTTACTATCTAAAATCATTTCACGTACCTTTTCCCTGAGATCTTTTGCAAGGTCTGAGTTAGAGCCACCAATACTCTGCCCTTGGCAGACTGGACATCGAATATTTTCGATTAATTGGGTATAGCGACTTTGCTGCTCTTTAGTTTCAAAGTCACTTGCCTCAATACTTTCAGCAAAAGGAGTTTGAATAAGCAAAAGTCCAATTACAAAATGAATAAAATAACGCATTAGTCAAGCTGTTATTTAAAGTTACAATTTTAACTTATGCCACTTATTACCTTAGACAATATTTCTCTTCGATTTTCTGAAAAAGTAATCCTTGATGAGATTAATGCAACCATTCATAAGGGGGATAAGATTGGACTTATTGGAAGAAATGGTGAGGGTAAATCAACTTTTTTAAAGCTATTAGCTGGACTCATTTCGGCTGATGATGGTGATTTAAAAATACAAAACAGAACAACCATTAGCTACCTAGAGCAGCAACCGCCTGAAGATAATACTGACACACTTTTTAATATAGTTGCACACGGACTTGGAGATACTGGAAAAATTCTTGCAAGCTATCATGATGCGCTGAAAGAGGGAAATGATTCAAAAAGCTCTGAGTTGCAAGAACAAATCGAGAGTGAGGATCTATGGCATTATCTTCACAAAATTGAAACCATTTTAAATCGATTTCAACTCAAGTCTGACACTCAACTATCGACTCTATCGGGGGGCTGGAAAAGAAGAGTGATGCTCGCTAAAGCTATTGTCCAGGAGCCAGATATTCTTCTTCTGGATGAGCCTACCAACCATATGGACATAACAGCCATTCTTGATCTTGAAAAAATGCTCAAAGACTTTCATGGTACTCTCCTGCTGATTAGTCATGATCGCTCCTTTGTAAAAGGGATTGTGAATAAAATTTTTGATCTTGATAGAGGAAGACTCTCAGTCTTTGATTGCGGTTATCAGGACTACCTCAAGCGTAAGGAAAACCTTCTCAATAGTGAAGAACTTGAAAATGCTCGCTTCAATAAAAAGCTAGCTCAAGAAGAGACCTGGATCCGTCAAGGTATAAAAGCCAGAAGAACTCGAAATGAAGGAAGGGTTAGAGCGCTTGAGGCCATGCGAAAAAAATTTATTAGTACGCGAAAAAGACAAGGAAACATCAAAATTCATACCTTGGAAGATGAAAAGAGAGTATCAAAAATTGTATTTGAAGTTAAAAATATAAGCTACTCGATTAAAGAGTTAGAACTCGTTAAAGAGCTTTCTCTTCTCGTTTTGAAAGGAGAGAAAATTGGAATTATTGGCGGCAATGGATCAGGCAAATCAACACTCATTAAACTTCTACTCGATGAAATAGAGCCAGGCAAGGGCAATATAAGACGATCAAAAACTATTCAATTGGCCTACTTTGACCAAATGAGAGAAACGCTTGATCCTAATCTAAAAGCAATGGATTTTGTCTCAGGTGGCAAAGACTATATTGACATCAACGGAAAAAGTAAGCATGTCATTGGCTACCTTAGACAATTTTTATTTACTGGACAGCAAGCCATGGCTCCAATCAAAATGTTTTCTGGAGGTGAGAAAAATCGATTAATGCTTGCAAAGATCTTATCTCAGCCTGCCAATCTTCTGGTTCTGGATGAGCCTACCAATGATCTTGATGTTGAAACCCTTGAGCTATTAGAAGAGATGCTGGTTGATTATGAAGGTACGTTAATCTTAATCTCTCATGACAGAACTTTCCTCAATAACATTGTAAGCTCAACTATTGTCATGGAAGGTAGTGCGATTATTGAACAATACAATGGTGGCTATGATGACTATATCTTGCAAAAAGATGATAACAAAAAATCCAAATCCTCTGAACATCAGAGTGTCAAAATAAAACCTAAAAAATCTTCTCAAAAGCTCTCATATAATGACCAGCAGCTATTAAAATCTTTACCTGGAAATATTGAAGATTTAGAGAATGAGATTTCTATGGCACAGAAATTATTGTCTGATCCTGATTTTTATCAAAACCCAGACGCTCAAAATTTGACAATTAATCTTAAGTCTATGGAACAAGAATTAGAGCAACTTTATGAAAAATGGAGTGAACTAGACAGTGGACAATGACAACCTTCCATTAATTGTCGATCTGGATCACACACTTATCGACACAGACCTATTGTTTTTATCTTCTCTCGGAGTTCTAACTAAGAGGCCATGGCTCATTGGTCATTACCTTTTTTGGCTGTCAAAAGGAAAAGGGTTCCTTAAAGATCAACTGGTTAGAAGGTTTGAAATTAACATTCCTGAACTGCCATATAACGATAACGTTATTAGCTATATCATGGAGCGCAAAAAAAAAGGGTCTCAAATTTTACTGGCCACTGCCTCCCATAAGAACTATGCATTTGCTGTTGCAAAACACCTCAAAATCTTTGATGATGTTATGGCTACCAATAAAGACTTTAATTTATCAAGCCAAAATAAAGCGAATACTTTAGTCGAGCGCTTTGGAGAGAAAAACTTCGATTACATGGGGGATCATATGAGAGACCTTCCGGTTTGGGAGGTGTCTAGATTATCTATTATTGTGAACGCAACAAGCAGAATCATTAGAAGCACAAAACATCTAAAAACTTTTGTGCTTTCAACTAAATCTTAAGAGCCCTCTACAAGGAAGGACAGGCCAGAGAGCACAACAAAGATTACAAAGGTTGCACTGAGTACCCAGGTTGCAATTTTAGATAGAGCGATGTTTTTACCCATAATGCGAGTATTGAACATCCAAATAAGATAGCTAACAATGAGCGCAGCAATCAGAAGTCTTAATATAAACATAGGTTCACGTTATTTCTTTAAAGATTCTCGTATTTTAGTCGCTAATTTAAGGTTAATGCCGATTACTTTTTGCAGTTCGTCAATACTGGCATTTTCGATTTCTTGAATACCTCCAAAATGATTCAAAAGTGCACTCCTTTTATTGACGCCAACTCCCTTAATCAATTCTAGAGAGGATTGAGTTCTTTTCTTGGCTCTTTTTTTGCGGTGATTTTTAATGGCAAAACGATGAGATTCATCTCTGATGTGATTAATTAAAAGCAGTGCTGGGTCAAAAGGAGGTAGGTTTATCTTTTTAACTTTTTCACCTTCAACTGTAATTAGAGTTTCAAGGCCTGATTTTCTACCCTCCCCCTTTGCAATACCCACCAATAAAACATAATCAATCCCGATTGAGTTCATCACCATGATGGCCTGATTAAGTTGTCCTAAGCCTCCATCAATGAAGACAATATCTGGCATTTCTTTATTTTCATCTTGCAGCCTTGAATACCTTCTATAGACTGCCTGATTAATCGCTGCATAATCATCTCCTGGAGTAATATCTTTGATATTAAATTGTCTGTACTCACTCGTCTTGGGAGAGCCCTTCTCAAAAATGACACAGGAGGCAGTCGTTGCCTCACCCATCGTATGACTAATATCAAAGCATTCCATTACCTCTGGCACTTTTTTCAGTGCAAGTATTTTTTGTAATGCCTCGAGCTGTTTCTTTTTAGTAAATTTAAGAAGAAGACGCTGCTTCAGATTCTCTTTAGCGTTCAACGTGGCCAACTCAAGGAAATGTTTTTTATCAACCCTGGGGAGATGGATGATCTTCGTCGATAGCCCTTTTTCTAATAAAGATTTATCCTTAAGTTTGTGACTAATCACAATCTCTTTAGGGGTGTTCTTTCCAAGATAATACAAAGGCAAAAAAGCACTAAGTACTGACTCACAAGAATCATTCTTTGCATTTTTTGGAAAGAAAGTCTCACTTCCAATCTGTTTGCCAGATCGAACAAATACAACTTCGATGCAGTGAACTTGTGAGTCTTTTACAATGCTCAAAACATCCATGTCGGATGTAAATTGAGAGCTATGTCTTTCTTGAATGGTTCTTAGATTAATGAGCTGATCTCTATACGTTGCAGCAGCTTCAAAATCTAGATCGCTAGAGGCGGCCTTCATTTTTTTTGAAACTTCACTTAACAATTTAGTTGATTTTCCATTCAAAAAAAGACTGACCAATTTGACGTCTTGCTCGTACCTTTCGTCTGAAATTTTTCCAACACATGGGGCGCTGCAGAGACCGATTTGATATTCCAAACAGGGACGAGATCGAGCCCTATAAAAACTGTTATTGCATTGCCTGACTTTGAAAATTTTTTTTAAAAGAACTAGTGCATCCCTTGCTGCATACTTAGATGGATAAGGTCCAAAGTAATGGTAGTCCTTGTTCTTCTTTCCCCTATACATTCCAAGTCTTGGGTGATTATCATTACTGATAAAAATATAAGGATAACTCTTAGAATCCTTAAGCAAAATATTGTATTTAGGTTTGTACTGCTTAATGAGGTCGTTCTCAAGAAGAAGTGCCTGAGTTTCTGTTTTGGTTAGAGTGATTGAAAAGTCATGAATATTTTTTTGAAGTAACTGTGTTTTTTCATCCTGAGATGATTTTTTGAAGTAACTTGAAACGCGATTTTTTAAGTTTTTTGCCTTGCCCACATAAATTACATTTCCAGATCTATCAAGCATCTTGTAGACGCCCGATTCCTTAGTCAAATTTTTTAATTTTAATTTTAGATTTTGGTTTTGCATTTCACTTATTTTTTTCACAGTTATAGTACAATAGCTTCATGAAAATTGTCCTTAATATTTTAAAGGCATTCTTGATAAACTTTCTCTTTATCGGAATAATCCATGCCGCAACCCAATGCCCCTCAATATCACCGAAAGCTGCTGGTAACTCTGCCCCAGCTCAAGTGGAGGCAATTCTCAATGACGTTGTTTGTTCGTTTATAGATTTAAACGCTAACAATAGCAGTTCTGTCAAATCTACTATGAACCTTGCCAAGAAGAAAATTATCCCATTTATTGATTTGGAACACAGCACAGAGATTGCTTTAGGAGGCTATTGGAGTGGGCTTGATTCTAAGCAGAAAAAAATATTTGAGAGAGATATTAAGAACTCACTCATTAACGAATATGTTGGCATCCTCGCTGAGATTAATGAGTGGGAGGAAATCAACATTGAGGTTGATGATAACTTTAGCCAAAATGGTAATACAGCAAGAGTCAAAGTTTCAATCTCTCTTGAGGATGATGCCAGTGCTCGTGCAACTGTAACACTTAAATTAATCAATAAAGAAAGATGGAAGCTATATGATCTAGAGTATCAATCTATTAGTATTTTAGATATAGAAAAAATTGGATATGACTCTAAAATAAAGCGCCAAGGTCTTGAAAAGTTGATTGAAAAAATGCTATCAAGCTGATAATTAAATGTATAAATTAGATATCCATGGAGGCTCTCCTCTCAAAGGAAGTATTAAAACCTCTGGATCAAAAAATGCAACTCTGCCCATCTTCTTCGCCTCAATTCTTGCAGATGGCCCTCTGAAACTTTCAAACACACCTCAACTGAGTGATGTTTCAACAACTTTGAGGCTGCTGATGGATATGGGCTCAAACTTTGTTTTGGAGGAGGATGGATCCATTTTTATTGATTCATCAATGCTGACCAACTTATTAGCTGAGTACGCTCTAGTTAAAACAATGCGTGCTTCTATTTTGACGCTTGGTCCGATGCTCGCAAAGTATAAAGAAGCTAAAATTTCACTTCCTGGAGGCTGTGCGATTGGTACCAGACCGGTCAATCTTCATCTTGAGGCTTTAGAGAAGATGGGAGCAACCATTGATGTCAAAAATGGTTACATCTATGCTAAGGCGAAAGAACTGGCTGGTGCTCAAATAAATTTTGATTTGATTTCCGTTACTGCGACAGAAAATATCATCATGGCTGCATCGCTTGCTAAAGGTATTACTACAATCAATAACGCTGCTCAAGAGCCTGAGGTGACTGATCTGATTAGGTGCCTTAGAAAAATGGGGGCAAAAATTACTGGTGAGAACACCTCTTCGCTCATCATTGAAGGGGTTGACCATCTAGATGGGTGTGAATACTCCATTTGTCCAGATCGAATCGAGGCTGGCACTTATTTAGTAGCCGCTGCGATTACTGGTGGAAAGATTACTGTCAACAATATAGAGCCTGACTCTATGAGAGCAGTAATCGGAAAGCTCATTGAAACTGGAGCAGATATTCAAACCAATCAGAACTCTATAAAACTGGATATGAAAGGAAGGAGACCAAACCCGGTCAATATTCGAACCAGCGCCTATCCAAACTTTCCAACCGATATGCAGGCTCAATTTATGGCGCTTAATTCTATAGCGGAAGGAAGCAGCACGATAACCGAAACCATTTTTGAAAATCGATTCATGCACGTACCTGAACTCAGTCGTATGGGCGCAGACCTGAAGCTAGAAGGTAACACAGTTGTATGTAAAGGGGTAAAATCTTTGTCTGGCGCGAATCTAATGGCGACTGACCTTAGAGCATCTGCCAGTCTAGTTTTGGCTGGTTTAGCGGCTCATGGGACAACCACCATTGAGCGAGTTTATCATCTCGATCGAGGTTACGAGATGATTGAAGAAAAATTTAAAATGCTAGGCGCAGATATCGAGCGCGTCCAGCACTAAGATTGAAATAGACAACTAGGTACTGAAAAATAACATGCTTAAGATTGCACTGTCAAAAGGTCGCATATTAGACCAAACTCTGCCGCTTCTAGAAAAAGCTGGAATCACTATTCCAACAAGCGAACTGGAGAGCAGAAAATTAATTTTAGATACCAACTTTGATGATATCAAGGTGATTATTTTAAGAGCGAGTGACGTTCCTGTATTTGTTCAGCACGGCGCTGCGGACTTTGGAATTGCTGGCAAAGATGTTTTGATGGAGCATGGCGCTGATGGTGTTTTTGAGCTTCTTGATTTGGGTATATCTAAGTGCAGACTGATGGTCGCTTCTGAGAAAGATAAAGACCTCAATAAGAGCACTCTTAAGGTTGCAACAAAGTATGTTAGATCTACAAAAGAGTATTTTTATAAGCAAGGCAAACAGGTCGAAGTCATCAAGCTTTATGGCGCAATGGAGTTGGCGCCTATCGTTGGGCTCTCAGACTGTATTGTTGATGTGGTAGATACAGGTAATACGCTTAAAGCAAATAATCTCGTTCCATTGGATTTAATCTATGAGGTCAGCTCAAGGCTGATTGTTAACTCAGCAGCATTTAATACCAAACATAGTGAAATCAATGATTGGATTCAAAAAATCAAGCAGAGTTTATGATTAATAAATTTTCTACTCAAGACAGAGATTTTGATAGTAAGCTCAACTCTTTAATAGCATGGGAAAGCTCCTCAAATGAAGAAGTCAGGCGCTCTGTTCAAAAAATTATTAATGATGTAAAAGTTAACGGTGATGCCTCTGTTTTAGATTACACTAATAAATTCGACTCTCATAAGGCTGAGTCTATTTCAGAGCTTATTGTCTCGAAAGAGAGACTCAGAGAGTCATTTGACAATCTTGCGATTGAGCAAAAAAATGCACTC
Source organism: uncultured Gammaproteobacteria bacterium (assembly GCA_902511025.1). Lineage (GTDB taxonomy): Bacteria > Pseudomonadota > Gammaproteobacteria > PS1 > Pseudothioglobaceae > Pseudothioglobus. The sequence continues at coordinate 16,485 of CABXDP010000012.1, forward strand.
TTAACTGCAGCAGAAAGAATCAAGTCATACCATCAAAACCAAGTCCAAGAGTCGTGGACATACCTAGAAGATGATGGCTCAATGCTGGGTCAAAAAATTACCCCATTAGATCGAGCAGGACTCTACGTCCCTGGCGGTAAAGCGGCTTATCCATCCTCAGTACTCATGAATAGTATTCCTGCTAAAGTGGCTGGAGTTGAAGATCTGATCATGGTTGTGCCAACGCCTAATGGCGTGATGAATGAATTAGTTCTTGCAGCAGCGCATGTTGCTGAAATTGATTTAGTTTTTACTATTGGCGGCGCTCAAGCTATTGCAGCTCTTGCTTATGGAACTGAGAGCATTCCAAAGGTTGACAAGATTGTTGGTCCTGGAAATATATATGTGGCTACTGCAAAAAGACAGGTCTTCGGACAGGTAGGCATCGACATGATTGCTGGCCCATCTGAAATACTTATCATTTGTGATGGAAGGACTAACCCAGATTGGGTTGCAATGGACCTGTTCTCACAGGCAGAGCATGATGAGGATGCGCAAGCAATCCTTTTGTGCCCAGATGAAGACTTCATCAAGGAAGTTGAAATGAGCATTTCAAAGCTCCTTCCGACTATGGAGCGTGAGCAAATTATTAAAACCTCACTTAAAAATAGAGGGGCTCTCATTTTGACTCAGGACATTGATGATGCAGTCAAAATCTCCAACAGGATTGCTCCTGAGCATCTCGAACTTTCTGTTGAAGATCCAGAATCAATTCTTGATGATATAAAGCATGCAGGTGCGATATTTATGGGTAAATACTCTTCTGAAGCACTCGGGGATTACTGCGCTGGAACGAATCATGTTTTACCCACCTCTAGCACCGCAAGGTTTTCTTCACCTCTGGGGGTTTATGATTTTACAAAGCGGTCCAGCATTATTATGGCTTCAAAGGAAGGAGCAAAAAAATTAGGTGAGACTGCCTCTGTTTTAGCTTTTGGAGAGGGACTTCAGGCCCATGCTAAATCAGCTCTATATCGAACCGATAAGGAATAATTACCCCGGTATTGCTTGGTAATAACCATTCTCTTTTATCACCCTAATAGGCCAATCAAACAGATTAGTCAGATTGGTATTGGTTAAGATTTGATCTTTGTCCCCATCCTCAATCACCCTACCCTCTTTGAGAAGAATGACTCTTGTCACCTCAGGAGGTATTTCATGAATATGGTGCGTCACTAAGATCACTTTTTTTCCCATGCTGATGAGCTCTCTTATAATTTCAAGATACTGAAAGCAAGTGCTCATATCAAGGCCACTGGTTGGCTCGTCAAAAACTAGAACCGCAGGGTCATTAACAAGAGACCTTGCAAGCAAGAATTTTCTTTGCTCACCTGTCGACATAGACGAAAACTCTCTATCCTTCAGGTGAGTGATAGATAGAAGATCCATAACCTCTTTGGCGCGATCGAGCTTAGCCTTATCAAACTCTTGGTGCTGCCATATGCCATCACTCGAATAAAAGCCTGAAAGAACAACGTAGAGACCAATCGCACTGCTTGAATAACCATACTGAAGGTGCTGTGAAACGACTCCCAAGTTGGATCGCAGCTCATCCACATTCCACCTATCTTTCTCAAAGATTTTAAGGCTACTATTCTTTTCTTCGACGATATAGAGCTCTCGATTCAAAAGCTTCAGTAGGGTCGTTTTGCCAGAGCCATTGGGACCAAGGATGACTGTGCTTTGACTCTCATCAATGGTCAGAGAGAAGTCTTCAAGGACTTTGTTTCTTCCTTGAAATACCGTTATATTTTGAAAATCGATAATATTCATCAATATCCACTAAAACATCAAATAGCAAAGAAGCTTGGTAATCATACCATGAGAATTTCTCGCCAACTGTAATTGAGTTAGTAGCTGGAACAGTCATAAACGCTTAAATATTTGCCCATTCCTCAAATATCAAACGAAACTTGGACTTATAATTCATTTATATAGTTTGCACTTTTAAATAATAAGAGTATTTAAAAAAAGAGCCTGTTCTAGGTTTTGCTATGCACTAACCACTGATGGCCCTGCATCAATAATTACTTGATCAACATCAAATTTTTTGAAGTTTTCTTTAAATAGACTTGCTAATTTTTTAGACTCAGCATCATATTTTGACTTGTCCTTCCAAGTATCCCGAGGATTAAGATAAGCGTTATCAATTCCTGGAATTGATGTAGGAATATCAAGGTTTAAATAGTCAAGATGGGTTACATTTGATTTAAGTAAGGCGCCATTTTGACAAGCGGAAACTATTGCACGAGTTACAGGTATAGGGAATCTTGACCCTGAGCCGCCTGGAGCACCTGAGCCACCAGTCCAGCCTGTATTTACCAAATAAACTTGTGTGTCAAATTCTGCAAGACGTTTAATTAGTAAGTTAGCATAAGTACTTGCGTGTCGAGGCATGAATGGAGCCCCAAAACATGAAGAAAATGCTGGGTTAATACCTTCTTTCGCACCTAACTCTGTTGAGCCAACTCGTGCGGTATATCCTGATAGAAAATGATAAGCTGCGGCCTCTTTACTTAGAATTGAGACAGGTGGAAGAACTCCAGATACATCACAAGTTAAGAAAATAACAACCTTTGGCTCGCCTGCTAAATTTTCTTTAACACGTTTTTCAACATGATCTAAGGGATATGAGCAGCGACCATTTTCTGAAATAGAAGTATCATGATAATCTGCATGTTCATTTGAATCTACTTTAACGTTTTCAACGATAGCTCCATGCCTTATAGCATTCCAAATAACGGGTTCATTTTTTTTAGAAAGATTGATTGTTTTTGCATAACAACCTCCCTCAAGATTGAATACTGATCCCTTTGCCCAGCCATGCTCATCGTCACCAATCAAATAACGCTCAGGGTCAGCAGAAAGAGTTGTTTTTCCAGTCCCAGAAAGACCAAAAAATAAAGCTGTATCCCCATTTTCACCAACATTAGCAGAGCAGTGCATCGGCAAGACTTCTTTTTCAGGCAATAAAAAATTTTGTACTGAAAACATTGCCTTCTTCATTTCGCCCGCATAACTCATTCCAGCTAGCAACACTTTTCTTTGTGAAAAATTAATTACAACAACCCCATCAGAGTTAGTTGCATCGCGCGCAGGACTTGTTTCAAAAGATGCAACATTTAAAATTGTCCAAACTGGTTTAGCTTTGGAATTATATGTTTCAGGCTTAATAAACATATTCCTGGCAAATAATCCTTGCCAGGCGGTTTCAGTGGTTACTTCTACTGGAAGGTAGTAATCTTCATGAGCGCCAACATGGAGTTTAGATAAAAAACAATCTTTTTTAGATAAATATTCACTTACTCTCTCCCAAAGACTATTAAATTTGTCTTCTGAAAAAGGCCTATTAACCTCACCCCAGTCTATTAAATCAGAAGTTGAAGGCTCTTTAACAATAAAACGGTCATTGGGACTTCTGCCAGTTCTTTTACCTGTTTCAATAAGTAAGGCGCCAGTGTCAGTTAGTTTTCCTTCATGAAGATATAGAGATTTTTCAATCAATTCAGATGGCGATAAGTTAGTGAAAGTCATTTGGTTTATTCCTTGTTTATAATTTTAAATTTTAACGAAAATAAAAAGTGATTATTATTGCAGTAAATTATTATATTCTTTTGAAGTGCTTATATTTTAACTAGCTTTCTTGAAACTCAAGCGCGGCAATAGTTGAGACAAGAACATTCCTGATAGCATTAGCGCACAGCCAATAAGTCCTCGAGTTGACAAGTTTTCATCCAAGATAAGCCATCCTCCAAGGACAGCAAATGCACCCTCTAAACCCAAAATAATAGCCGCATGTGAGGATTTAGCATGCTGCTGAGCAATAACCTGAAGCGTATATCCAACTCCAATCGACATAATGCCGGCATAGAGGAGCGGAATTGCTGTATCAACAATCATCTGCCAAGTAATCACTTCTACAGCAACTGCTATAAAAAGACTTAAGACTCCTGAGATAAAATACTGAATAAGAGAAAGCTTCAAAGGATCCATTCTCTTGGCAACATAGCCAACAACTAAAATGTGTGCAGCAAAGAAGACGGCGCATATGAGTTGAAGGAGGTCACCCCTGGCAATACTGAAGTCATCATTGATGCTTAGCAGATAGAGCCCTATAACGGCAATGAAGGCGCCCAGCCAGGTACCAGAGCCAGTTCTCTGACCAAAAAATATGGCAATTATTGGAACAAAAAAGATGTAAAGTCCGGTTATAAAGCCCGCTTTTCCAGCAGTGGTGTATTGGATTCCAACTTGCTGAAAACTCGAAGCCATAAATAAAAATAGTCCAGCAATAAAGCCTGCAAACAAGAGCTTTTTAGTCGATGTTTCTTTATTCTCTTGAGGTTTATTTTTTTTTGATAAATACCAAACGATTGGAAACAAAAAAACAGTACCAATGAAAAACCTTGCGGTATTAAAAAGAAAGGGTCCCATCGTCTCCATTCCTTCTCTTTGAGCAACGAAGGCAAAGCCCCATATTGCTGCTGCAAGAAGCATAAGAAGATCAGCTCTAACTGCTTGTGATTTCATAACCGTTAATTTTTTGATTGTCTTGCACTATATATAGAGTGAATAAATAAAGTTAAAACGACTATTACGCCTCCAAATATAGCATTATTTGAAAGCTCTTCTTTAAGAATAAGCCAGGCTAATAAAGTACCAATAACGGTTCCCATAGGGAAGAATATAGCCACTTCAGGTGCAGGAATATACTGAGGTGCAATTGTAATCAAGGTGAAAGAAATTGCAACAAGAATACTACTAATAATGATAAAAGTCATCGCTTGCGATGAGAGTACTAGTGATTCTGCAAAAAGTAGTCCAACTATAGTGATAAATAAGCCATTAATGGCCATAGCTGGGACCATATTGACCTCTTTGTACTTTCTAAGAAGAGTAAATGAAAACCCGCCTGTTGTGACCGACGCAAGAGCCAAGAGGCTCCCTGTTAAATTAAGACCACTGGTATCTCCGGACATGACAATGTAAATCCCAAAGAAGACCACAACCATTGCTAGCCATGTGAAAAGCTTTGGTTTTTCTTTTAGTAAAAAAAATGAAACCAAGGCAACCATCAGGGGAGAAGCGCTGATGATCACCAAAGTTTTAGCTAAGGTGGTGTAATGGATAGCCAGAATAAACGTTGCGCCTCCAAGTCCAGTCAGACAGCCAATGAGTATCCCTTCCTTTCCAATACTCTTTATTTCATTGAAGGTCCTTGAGCGATAACCAATAAACAATATAATTAGTATACTTAGGGCAAAAAAGATACCCCTCCAGAACAGTATAGTAAAACTATCTGAATTAGCCAACTTGACAAGTATCCCTTCGGGTGTGAGCACAAGGACACCAAAGAATGCAATGATAAGCCCCTTTAGGTGATTAGACATGATTGATGCGATTTATGCTAAGCATTAACCCTTGTCTAGTTAATTTGATTTTTGGCAAGCCTAGTACTGTACCATGAATGTAAAAACAGAGTAACAATTACAATGCTTCCTCCAACAAGAGCATTAACAGAGGGCACCTCATTGATGACATACCAAGCAATAAGGGAGCCCAAGACAGTTTCTAGAGGCATGATCATCCCAACTTCAGCAGCAGGCATATACCGAGGAGCTATTGTAATTAAGCTAAATGAAATCGATAGTATCGATCCCATTGCAATAATGTAACCCACCACTTCAGCTGGCACAGTAATTTGATTGGCCATTAAAAATGCAATCAATGCCGCAATTAAACCACCAATAGCGTTCACAGGAACCATGTTGACGTCTTTGTATTTTCGAGTCAAAGTAAAAGTAAAGCCCATCATCACTGCGGTAATCAAAGCAAAGAAGTCTCCAACTAGGCTCTTGCCTCCAAAGCTACCACTCATAACGATATAAATGCCTATAAAAATGATGACCATTGAGACCCAGGTTATAAGACTAGACTTCTCTTTCAGTAAAAACCAAGCAACGATTGCAATCATTATGGGGCCAGTACTAATAATGACGAGCGCATTAGCAATTGAAGTGTAGACAATGGCAAAGACAAACGTCCCCGTGCTAATTCCTGAAAAGAGACCAATTAATAGACCACCTTTGCCAATATTCTTAAACTCAGCAATGGTTTTACTGCGATACTTTATGAGAACGAGAAGAGAAACGCCAACGGCATAAAGCGACCCTCTCCAAAATAAAACAGTCCAGCTATCAATTTCAGAGGATGCCTCTTCAACGAGCCTAATTAAAACTGAATCTGGACTTAAAATGACTACCGCAAAAATAGTCATCAAAAGGCCCTTTAGATGATTTGTCATACAGCCCTTAAATGCAAATACTCAAAACCTTGAGATGATGAACAAGCGTGATTTGATAAAAGATTTAATTAAAGATCAAAGAATCTTTTTGATTAAAAATTTGTAAATTTGAATAGTTTCTCAGAGCG
>CABXDP010000013.1 GCA_902511025.1 uncultured Gammaproteobacteria bacterium
CAGTGATTTGGGTTGGTTGCATCTTTTCCATGTTTTATTTTTTATTAGGAGACTGCATGTCTACAACTACAGGTCGCGTTAAATGGTTTGACGCAAAAAAAGGTTTTGGTTTTATTGAGCAAGAAAGTGGTGACGACGTATTCGTTCACTTCAGAGCAATACAAGGCGATGGCTACAAAACTCTTGAGGAAGGTCAAGAGGTTGAGTTTGAACTTGAAGATGGCGCTAAAGGCCCTCAAGCAGCAAACGTCGTAGCAAAATAATTTAAAAGTTATTTATCTAAACCCAGCTTTTAGCTGGGTTTTTTTACTTTCTTCCCCTTTCTAGACTGTTTCAAGTTTAATCTTCGAGTAACGATCAGTTTAGTAAAAAAATCCTCTTATTCAATTAAGACTTACAATGGTGTGTGTCTATTCAGTTTTAATTAATTTCTATTTATTCACTTCTTTTATAAAGAAGTCACTCCCTATATAATTGTTAGAAACTAAAGGCCTTATGAAAACATTCTATTGGTATGATTATGAAACTTTTGGTCTTTCACCAAAAGTGCAAAGAATTGCTCAATTTGCTGGGATTAGAACGGATGAAAATCTTAATATTCTTGATGAGCATATGTTTTATTGTAAACCAACCCATGACAGCCTTCCAGCACCTGAAGCTTGTTTAGTAACCGGCATTACGCCTCAACTATGTGAAGAAAAAGGGTTCATTGAGCATGAGTTTATAAAAAAAATCCATGCTGAGTTTTCACAGCCCGAAACTTGCATTGTTGGATATAACTCAATTGCTTTTGATGATGAGTATACAAGGCATACTCTTTTTAGAAATTTTTTAGATCCATACTCATGGCATTGGCAGTATGGTAATTCAAGATGGGATATTTTAAGCGTCGCTCGATTTTGCTATGCCCATAAGGAGAGAGATAGTCTTAACTGGGTAACAAATGAAAAAAATAGGCCTACTTTTAAGCTAGATAACCTTGCTCCTGCAAATAATATTGAGCACAGCAATGCCCATGATGCTATGGCTGATGTCAGAGCAACAATTGGTATTGCCTCAATAATTAAGAATACGCAACCTAAATTCTTTGAATATGCATTGAGTCTTAGAAGTAAAAAAGAAGTAGAAAATCTTATCAACCTTTTTTATCCTATGCTTTTAACTAACTCTAGCTTTGGTTATAAATCATCTTTCACAAGACTTGTAACTGCCATCTGCTATCACCCAGATTATTCAGACCGTGCAATTGTTTTTAACCTCAATCAAGACCCAGAAATTCTTTTAGAGCTTGATACAGAGGAATTAAAAAAACTGACTTTCAACAGAAAATCTGACTTACCAAAAGGTATTGAAAAGCTTGATTTGAATGAATTAGTATTTAATAAAAGCCCAATGTTCGTCTGCAGTCCGAACGAAGATAGCTTTAAACTTTCGCCTACTCTGATAGAAAAGTTTCAGATTGATATGGATAATTGTTTAAAAAATTTATCATTTATCCATCAAAATAAGTCAAAAATTGAAGAGAAAGTTAAATCAATCTATAAACTAACTACAGAAAGACAACAAAGCCCTGATGTTGATCAATCTCTCTATGATGACTTTGTTAGCAACCATGATAGAGCTATCTGTAATGAAATACAGAATCTTTCAAGTAAAGATTTTGCTATTTATAATCCACCATTTGAAGACAAAAAACTTTCAAAACTTTTTTTACATTTTAAGGCAAGAAATTATCCTCAATATCTGAATGATATTGAACAAGATGAATGGTTTGAAATCGTTCAATCGAGAGTTCAGAATGGTGAAAACGGATTTCTATCAATTGATAGCTTTGAAAAAAGCTTGAATCATTTAAAAGAAAGCTATCCAGACAGAAAAAATCTCTGGAAACAGCTTGAGGATTATGCAGATTCATTTATTTGAAGATTGATTGGTTGTTGATAAATATATAAAAATTAAGTATAATATTTGACCCATAGTTAATCCAAAAAGGTTCAAATGAACGCAGAAACTAGAAGTGAAATGTTTGGTAGGCTTTTAAAGCAAATTCCTAATCCAACAACTGAACTTAACTATTCAACATCATTTGAACTGCTTGTTGCGGTTACCCTATCAGCGCAAGCGACTGACAAGAGCGTTAATCAGGTAACAGATATGTTATTTCCTCTTGCAAACACACCTGAATCAATATTCGAACTGGGTGAAGGCAAACTTAGAGATACGATTAAATCTATAGGGTTATTTAACTCTAAAGCAAAGCATATTATTCAAACTTGTAGAATAATCATTGATAAGTATAACTCTCAAGTTCCTGAGACCAGAAAAGAATTAGAAGCTCTTCCTGGTGTCGGAAGAAAAACGGCTAATGTAGTTCTCAATACTGCATTTGGACAACCTACAATTGCAGTTGATACCCATATCTACAGGGTAGCCAATAGAACAGCAATTGCTTCTGGAAAAACCGTGCTAGAGGTTGAAAAAAAATTAATCAAATTCATACCTGATGAATTCAAAGTTCCAGCCCACCATCTAATGATCCTTCATGGTAGATATGTCTGCAAGGCAAGATCTCCGCATTGTACTGACTGCACACTGCTCGATTTGTGCGAATACGAAGAGAAAAATATCTAGGCTAAGTGTTTACCTCTGACAGATCTGAGCAAAGAAAATATTTAGCTGAAGCCTGGGGGAAATACAAATCTAATCAGCCTTTAGAGCCCTTAGAACTTCAATTAGCAGAAATAATTGAAAAACATCCTGAATATCAAAAAATTATTAAGAACTTAGAAACTGAATACTTTCCAGAGCAAGGAAAAACTAACCCATATCTTCACATTAATCTTCACTTGTCATTACAAGATCAAATCAACTTGGACCAACCAAAAGGAATCAAGGAGATATATACTAATTTGTTAAACAAATACAATGACTCTCATCTAGTCGAACACCTAATGATGGAACACATAGCCGAAATGATTTTTAATTCACAGAAATACAACAAATCGATGGATCTCGAACACTATCTAAGATCTTTGCAAGAGCTTAAATAAAATCAATCAATCATATAATAGTGCAATAAGATATTATTAAGACCAATTTACAAAGTTACTCAAAAGCTGTAAGCCATCCGATTGTGACTTTTCTGGATGAAATTGAACTGCGAATAAATTATCTAATGCAATCGCTGATACAAATTCATGTCCATAGTTTGTAGTGCCAAAAACACAATCTTGATTAACTGGTTTCACATAATAACTATGAACGCTATAAAAACGACTATTATTTTCAATATTAAACCAGAGTGGGTGATCTTTAGATTGATTTACATTATTCCAACCCATATGTGGAATTTTTAATGCATTATCTTTAAATTTAACAACTTTTCCTGGAACTATTGACAACCCATTAGTTCCTTTATCTTCCTCGCTTGAGTCAAATAATAGCTGCAAACCTAAACAAATGCCCAAGAATGGTTTGGATTTAAATGAAAATTTAATTTCGTCGATTAACGAATTTTCCTCCAGTGCGCTCATACATGACCCCATTGCTCCTTGTCCTGGAAAAACAATTCGGTCAGAGTCTCTTATAAATTTAGGATCACTAGTAAGTATACAATTATCATTTGGCGCAACATGCTCAAGCGCCTTCTGAACGGAACGGACATTTCCCATTCCATAATCCACAATTGCGATTGTTTGCATAATGCTATGCCAGATTAATTAGAGTGAACCCTTTGTTGATGGTATAACACCCGATTGTCTTTCATCTGGTGTTGTCGCCATTCTAAGCGCCCTACCAAATGCCTTAAAGACAGTTTCAGCTTGATGGTGTGAATTTATGCCCTTCAAATTATCAATATGTAGAGTAACCAAAGAGTGATTAACAAACCCTTGAAAAAATTCTCTAATGAGATCCAAATCAAATGACCCAACTCTATCTCTTGTAAACTTAACACCTAATTCCAACCCTGGCCGTCCAGATAGATCAATGACGACTCTTGACAATGCCTCATCAAGTGGAACATAAGAATGCCCATATCGTGTAAGCCCTTTTTTATCTCCAACGGCATCAGAGAATGCCTTTCCTAAAGTGATACCAACATCTTCAACAGTATGATGATCGTCTATATCTGTGTCACCTTTACAGCTAATAGTTATATCCATTAAACCATGACGCGCAATTTGATCTAGCATATGGTCTAAAAATGGAACCCCAGTATCTATATTAGCTTTTCCAATACCATAGAGCTCAAGACTCACCTTGATATCAGTTTCATTTGTCTTTCTCTCTTTAATAACCATTTTTTGATTTTATCTTATGAAATATAGTCTTTGATTAGTATTTCAGCTATTTGAATTGTATTGAGTGCGGCTCCTTTTCGAATATTATCCGAAACAACCCATAAATTTAGTCCATTTTCAAAGCTAATATCTTCTCTAATTCTGCTGACATATGTTGCATCATTATTTGTTGCCTCAGAAAATGGAGTTGCATAACCACCATTTTCTCGTTTGTCCATTACTTTAACGCCAGCAGCACTTTCAAGTAATTTACGAGCATCTTTAGCCGTTAATTTCTCTTTTGTTTCAATATGTACCGCTTCCGAATGGCCATATACCACTGGTATTCTCACTGCAGTAGGGTTAACCAGAATTTCATCATCCTCAAAGATTTTTTGGGTCTCCCACACCATTTTCATTTCCTCTCTTGTATAGCCATTTTCTTGAAATGTATCAATATGAGGTATAGCATTGAATGCGATTTGTTTTGTATAAACATCAACCTCAACATCATTGCCGTTTAAGAGATTTGCAGTTTGGGTTGTCAGCTCAGTAATCGCCTCTTTACCACTTCCAGAGACTGCTTGATAGGTAGCAACATTGATTCTTGAAATACCTACAGCGTCATAGATCGGTTTTAAAGCAACTAACATCTGAATAGTTGAACAATTTGGATTAGCAATAATATTACGATTTGTGTACTCAGCTATGGCATGCGGATTAACTTCTGGCACAACCAATGGAATATCTGCATCACGCCTAAAATGAGACGTATTATCTATAACAATACACCCTTGTTCTGCAGCTACAGGCGCATATTTTTCAGATATACTGCCTCCAGCTGAAAATAATCCAATTTGAGCTTGTGAAAAATCAAAAGTATCTAAATCTTGAACGACCCATGACTTTCCTTGGCAAGAAACTTTAGTTCCTGCAGAGCGTTTTGAAGCTAATGGATATAAGTTTTCAATAGGAAAGTTCCTCTGATCTAGAATTGAAATCAAAGTTTCGCCAACTGCCCCAGTTGCTCCAACAATAGCAACGTTATATTTTTGACTCATAATGCTCTAAGGCTTTAAAAAAACTATAGATTATAAAGTACTAGGCCTAAAATTCATGAATATATGTAACACTTTTACAAATTTAGTGCCTTTTTAAAAGCGAAATACTGAGAATTCTGATAAATTAACGCGTTCCATGAGCACTCCAAGTAGTACTTTTGATTAAACAGAATTGCTGACTTCAATAAATTGATGCTTCAATCTAAATTTAGAACAAAGATGGTCACAAAGAGCTTGGACTCCATACCTTTCAGTTGCATGATGACCGGCAGAAATAAATGTAATGTTATTCTCCTTAGCTACAGCAGGTGTCTTTTCTGAGACTTCTCCAGTCAAATACAAATCAACATTCAGATTGATTGCATCTTCTATGAAGCCTTGGGCAGCACCAGTACACCAGGCAATTTTTTTAATCTGCCCACTTTTATTACCAAATATTTGTGGAACTCGATCCAGTTTTTCTTCGATCAATCTTTCGAAATCACTCAAATTGATACTCAGTTCGCCTTGCCAAAGCAAACTATCTTCAACAGATCTCATCTTGGTAATGCCTAATCGCTTTCCAAGCTCAATATTATTTCCAACCTTTGAATGATCGTCTAGTGGAAGATGGTAAGCGAATAGATTGATTTGATTTTTGATGAGTAATTCGATTTTTTTTCTCTTGGCACCAACTATGACTTTGGACTCATTATCCCAAAAGATACCATGATGAACAAAAATAGCATCTGCTTTCTCTACAACAGCTTGTTCAATCAAATCTAAGTTTGCACTAACGCCACTAACAATTTTATTTATAGTTTGACTTCCCTCTACCTGCAATCCATTAGGGCCATAATCTTTGTATTTACTAACACTTAGATAATTATCACAATAATTATTTAGCTCGTCTATATCAACCATAATATTCCTTAATAGCAGCTAAAAGAGCATTATTTTCAATCGGCTCACTAACACTTATGCGAATAAAATTTGAAAGCTCAGAGTCTAAAGAAAATCCTTTAACCAGAATTCCATTTTCAATTAATGAACTATGTAGCGATTGAGCATCATCGCAATGAACGAGTAGAAAGTTAGTCTGAGATGGAAAAACTTTTAACTGAGAAAAGAAAGATAGCTCTTCAAAAAGGCGCTGTCTTTCATTGGTCAATATTTCTGCGTTTTTTACAATACCCTGCTTATCCTGAAGTAAAAAATTGGCACTCGCTTGAGTGAGGATATTAATGTTATAAGGAAGTCGCAGCTTATTCAGTTGAGCAATCGTCTCTTTACTACCAATTAAAAGACCAAGCCTAAGTCCAGCAAAGCCTATTTTAGAGATAGTTCGCAGCACTACTAAATTTGAAAAATTAGAAATCTCAGATAAAAAGCTTCTATCTGAGTATGCATAATAGGCCTCATCAAGAACAACCAAGGCATCTGTAGTCCTAATAATTTCTATAATTGCATCATAGTCAAATGCATTTCCCGTAGGATTATTAGGATATGCAATAAATATAAGCTTAGGTTTTTTACTATTAATAGCCTCGATTGACTCGCTTAGATTAATGTCAAAATTAGAATCAAGCTTGATACCCTGATACCTTAAATGAGCATACTTTGATACCATTTCATACATCACGAAACTTGGCTCAAAACTCATAATAAGGTCGCCCTCATTGCAAGCCAGTGCCAATAACTGTATTAACTCATCTGAACCATTTCCTAGGAGCATTTCAAACTCTCCTGGGATTTCCATGAGAACTCTCAAAGTTCCCTTGAGCTGAGCTGATGCAGCGTCTGGATATCGGTTGACCTCTGCCTTAGCAATATACTCAAGAAACTCCTCTTTCAAATTACTTGGAACACCAAAAGGACTTTCCATTGCATCTAACTTAAGCAAGTTCTTAGATTCAGGTACATGGTAAGCATTGATATTCTTGATATCTGATCTTAGCCATTTTTCAATAAAAGTCATTTTGATTGGTAAGGAGTTCTTATCGGATGATACTGCATTTTACCAAGCTTTTTCGCATTTAATAAACATTGGTAAGTGTAAGCAAGACCCTGATCACAAGCTTCTTCAATGGCAATTCCTTTTGCCAATAACGCCGAAATTGCACTCGATAATGTGCACCCAGAGCCATGAAATTTATCGGGTAGTTTTTTATAATTAAACCTTCTAATCAAGCTTGATTTATTATAAAGACGATGCTCAATATCTATTTTAGAGGAGTCTGATGTTGTAACAAGAACCCAAGGGCAATTGAGACTTGAGACTGCTTCTTTCTCGCTTAAGCCAGGTGATAAAAGATTCAGCTCCTCTAAGTTAGGAGTTAGTATTGTACATTTTGGAAAAAGATATTTCTTCATAACTCCAACCATCTTTATTGAACTCATGTTTTCTTGAGTTCCAGATATGAGTATTGGATCAACAACAACATTGAGCGAGTTCTTTTCGCCAATCAATCTAGAGATAGTTTTTATTTGACTTACTGACCCCAATAAGCCAATTTTCACTGTGTTAAATGAAATATCCTCATCAAGTAGATTGAATTGCTTCTCTAACAAGCTATCCTTTACTACGTCAATTGATTTCACTCTTTGAGTGTTTTGAGCAGTTAGTGAGGTTACTATTGGGAGAGGGTTGAGCCCAAATTGATTAATCGTTTCAATATCTGCAGAAATCCCTGCAGCTCCAGATGGATCTAAACCTGAAAATAATAAAACTGAATCGGCTTTTGGCCTATCCATGAATTATTGTTTTTCTTTTTGAATTAAATAGTCGATTACTTCAAAAATCTTCTCTTCACTTCCAGCACTTGTAGCGTTAACCATATACTTGCCATTAACAATAAAAGCAGGGACACCAGTAATTCGATATTTATAAGTATTGGCTTTTGCTTTATTAACCGCAACTTTTACAGGGAATGACTTAAAAACCTTATCAGCTTTATCTTCATCTACGCCATTCAATGAGAGCCAAGTCACAAAATCTTGCTGAGTTTTAAGGTTCAATTTCTGCACATGAATAGCATTAAATAGTGCAGAATGCAATCGATCTAGCTCACCTAGCTCCTCAAGAACATAATAAAAGGTAGAGCCGTACTCCCATCCAGGAAAGACAGCAGGTTGAAGAACTAATTGAGCTGAACTATCCATTGTCTTCATCCATTGCTCAAGCATTGGATGGATAGAGAAACAATGAGGACAAAAATACCAAAATAGCTCTCTAACTTCTATCTGTTCGCCAGTTTCAGTCTCTACAGGCTTATCTAGAACAATATAATTTTTACCCGCAACAAACTCTGCTTGAGAAGTGTTGGCAAAGAATACAAAAATTGCTAGAGCAATTACAGAGGTCAGCGCAGTGATTTTTTTCATGTTATTAGTCATTTTTTATTCAAAATAAAATTATAGAGAAATTCACTTAAGCTCACTCATTATTTGACGAAAAATTCTATTGCAATATACGAATTTCAATGCTATTAATTATAGAGTTTTTCTATATTATACTGATTCAAATCAAAAACCTTATGACTCTCAAAATCTTCCCAAAGCTTAAGATATGAAACACCTTTTTCGGGATGAATTCCATCAGGGTTTAGCTCTAAGAGTGGAGCAAGGACAAATGCATATCTGAGTATATCTTTTCGAGGAACATTTATTTTTTCATCAATCATATCATCATAAATAACAAGATCAAGGTCTATAATTCTTGATGAAAATTTTGGCATTGTTCTATTTCTACCGAGCGAGTCTTCAATTTTATGCAGAATCTCTAGGACTTCAGAAGCTGTTTTGGGAGTTTCAACATTGACCCCAACATTATAAAAATCTTGACCTTCAAACCCCTCCGAAGGACTCTCATAAAGTGAAGAAATCTTAATTTTTTCAAAAAAATTCTGAAGCTGATTTAATGCAGAACGAATATTTTTTCGTCTATCTTGGTTAGATCCGATATTAAAATGCAGAATACTCACTAACCCTTTGTCCTTTCTATAATAACTCCAACACCGCTAGCTCCAGTAATTGCTTCGCCTTTATTGAGTGTCAACTTTACCCAATTTACATCAAACTCAGTAAGGATAATCTGACAAATTTTCTCTGCCAAAGTTTCAACTAGCTCAAACTTAGAATCCCTTACAAAGCTTGCAATTCGTTTGCAAACACTCTTATAGTTAAGGGCCTGATCAATATGATCAGTCTCTGCTGCTGCAGCTATATCTGATGACATTTCAATATCAAGCACTATGTCCTGACGAATTTTCTTTTCCCAATCATAAATACCTATAACAGTATCCACTTTTAGGCCTTCAACAAAAACAATATCCATATTTCAAGTATTTTTAAGAAAAAGTATTATGATACCTTTGTGATATGAACTTAAAACCACAATAAAATGTTTTCATTGATATAATTTGCAGCTAAATCTGAACAAGATTTACATTTTGCAAATAATTTAGGAGTGCTGCTTGTTTTACTTTTTAATTGGTAGTTATTTATTGGGATCGATTTCTAGCGCTATCATTATTTGTAAAATGTGCAGCCTGCCAGATCCCAGAACAAAAGGTTCAAAAAATCCTGGTGCTACTAATGTTTTGAGAATTGGCGGTAAGTTTGTGGCTGCATTTGTTCTAATATTTGACGGACTTAAGGGTGCTATCCCGGTTCTACTTGCCCATTATTTCGGTTACAATTTATTTGATTTAACCATTATTTTACTATGTGCTTTTCTTGGCCATGTGTTTCCAATTTATTATGGATTCAAGGGAGGCAAAGGAGTAGCAACCTACCTAGGCGGACTGATAGGTCTTAGCTTTTTTGTTGGGTTGACGTTCTCAATTATCTGGCTCATTGTTGCAAAAGTAATAAAAGTGTCGTCAATTGCTGCATTAACAGCGACTGTACTATCCCCAATTTATTTTTATTTCATTACAACTCACGATGTAAGGGCCACAATGGTTATTTTTCTTATTAATCTTTTTATTTACTTCACTCATCGCGAAAATATTAAAAGAATTATGAATGGCGAAGAGGGAGTTATAGGTTCCTAAGCAGACTACTCTGTCTTTATACTTACGCCTCGATTTAATAGTGCATTGGCAATAATAGCCAATAAAATTATCATTGAAATGGGCACTAAAAAAGCCTTCCATAGTTCGATGGAGCCTATGCCCAGAAATCCAAGTCTAAATGCATCCATCATATAATAAATTGGATTAAATGCTGACAACCCCCTCCAAAAGCTTGGCAATATATCAATACTATAAAACATCCCTCCTAAATAAGTCAGCGGCAATAAAACAAAGTTTGGAATTATTGAAATATCGTCAAAAGTTCTAGCAAAAACAGCATTAATAAACCCAGCCAATGCAAACATAATTGATGTGAGGAAAAAAGTAATAGCAATTATTAAGAGACTAAATATGTTTATTTCAACAAAAAAAGAAATTGTAAGAGTTACAGCCAAGCCGACACAAAATCCTCTTGCGATTCCTCCGCTAACGAATCCTAGCAAAATAATCCAATTTGGTGTTGTTGAGACCAGAAGCTCTTCAAAACTATTGTTGTACTTGGTCATAAAAAAAGATGACACAGTGTTAGCATAAGATTGCATAATGACTGTCATTAATATAATCCCAGGCACAATAAAATCGATATATTCGATTCCCTGCATCTGACCTATTCTGCCTCCCATTAATCCTCCAAAAATAAGAAGATATAATGAGGTTGTGATTACTGGAGGTACTATGGTTTGAACCCAAATTCTTGTAAACCTGAGTATTTCCTTTATGACAATAGTTTTGTAAGCAATCCACATATTAATTTAACTGGTAAGTGATAAAAAAAGTGCCTCTAGACGATTTTGTGAACTCCTAAGATGAGAGACATTAATATTCTGTTCAGATAATGCTGATACTACATCAGATATTGAAACTTCTTCGCCCTGTGAAACCTGCAAAGTATTTTCATCTAACACCTCACAGTCGCAATGACTTATCTCTATGGGATGAGATACTTTCTCTATTGTATCGATAATAATAACCTGTCTCTTAGACCTAGCAAGAAGCTTTCTCATATTGGACTGCAAGACTAGTTCACCATTACTAAGAATGGCAATGTTTCTGCACAAAGATTCGGCCTCCTCTAGATAATGCGTTGTCAAAATAATAGTCATGCCATCATCATTCAACTGAGTTAGGAAGTGCCACATTGATTGACGTATTTCAACATCAACTCCTGCAGTTGGTTCGTCAAGTATCAAAATTTTTGGTCTATGAATTAAAGCCCTTGCAAGCATTAATCGTCTTTTCATCCCACCAGATAATGACTGAGCAACATCAAAGCGCCTATCCCAAAGCTCCATTTTTTTTAATAAAAGCTCAGCTTGTAATTTAGCATCTTTTCGAGGTATACCAAAGTAACCGGCCTGATTTATAAGGATTTCAATGTTAGGCTCATGAGGATTAAAGTTAAACTCTTGTGGCATCAACCCGATCATTTTCTTGACTTCGTTAGAATGGTTTTTTTGATTTAAACCATTAATCTCAACCTCACCTGAGGTACTTTTTAATAAACCTGAAATAATTCCAATTGCAGTTGTTTTACCGGCGCCATTAGAGCCTAGTAAGGCAAAAAAATCACCTTCTTCAACCTTTAAATTTATCCCCTTTAAAGCCTCGAGATTGTTAGAGTAAGTTTTAGCTAAATGATTGGTAGAGAGAGCAAGAGGCATAGTATCTAGAATATAGGCACTGAAAAAATAAACATGATAACAATAAAAATAAATTAGGGTTTTACATTTCAATTAAATTTTCATATTCGCCGCCTTTATCACATTAAATTTGGGATAATTACATAGTTCAAATTTTAAGCTTTTTAAACAGTTCATATGACTACTCAAAAAAACGTAGAGTTGCCCGATATAGGCGATTTTGACGCAGTAGATATTATTGAAGTTCTTGTTAAGGTTGGTGATTCTGTCAATGAAAATGACAGCATCATTACCCTCGAGACGGATAAAGCTACCATGGAAATTCCAGCCCCATTTGCTGGAAAGGTAAGCGCACTCTCAGTCAAGGTAGGTGATAAAGTTGCAAAAGGCGACCTCATTTTAACTCTTGATAGTGAATCAGAAAATTCAGAAGATGCTGAAGAAGCTTCAAACACGCCTGAAACAGTAATTCAAGTCAGCAATGATGTTGCTTCTGAAATTATCTCTGATTCAGTGAATGAGAATGAAATTCCTAAAGAAGAAATTTCTTTAAACCCTGATTCGAATTACCATGCATCGCCATCTATTCGAAAATTAGCAAGGGAGCTTGGTGTTAGTCTTTCTGGGATAAATGGAACTGGGAAAAAAGGTAGGATACTTGAAGAAGACCTTAAATCTCATGTTAAAAATATTCTTAAGAATGGAAATGCACTTAAAGAAGTCGAGGTAATTCCTTTATCTAGAATTAAAAAGCTTTCTGGAAAACATCTATCCAAATGTTGGAGCTCGATTCCTCATGTCACACAATTTGATGAGGTAAATATCGACCAACTAGAAAAATTTCGAAAACATCAAAAAGAAAAAAATATCAAATTGAGCCCTCTTGTTTTCATTATGAAAGCAGTTGTGCAAGTATTAAAGCGCCATCCAAACTTTAATGCGTCATTAGACGAAACTGCTGAAAATCTTGTATTAAAAAAATACTTCAATCTTGGGATTGCAGTTGATACGCATAATGGCCTAGTTGTTCCAGTCATTAAAGATGTAGGTAAAAAATCCCTCATGGAGCTTTCTGAAGAGCTTTCGGAAATATCACAAAGGGCGAGAGAAGGAAAGCTTGATGCAAATGAAATGAAGGGGGCGGGTTTTACAATTTCAAGCTTAGGTGGTATAGGTGGAACTCAATTCACGCCTATTATTAACTCGCCAGAAGTCGCAATTCTTGGAGTATCAAGAACTCAAATTAAGCCTGTATGGAATGGTAGCTCATTTGAGCCTACAGCCATGATTCCACTTGCTCTTTCATATGACCATAGAGTCATCGATGGAGCTGAAGGTGCAAGATTTATGGCAGAATTAAACCAGGTCTTAAGTAATATAATGGAGATGCTGTTATGATTAAAACTCAAGTTTTAGTTATTGGTTCAGGACCTGGGGGTTATACAGCTGCTTTTAGGGCTGCTGACTTAGGAAAAGATGTTACCCTTATCGAGCGCTATGAATCACTGGGTGGGGTTTGTTTGAATGTTGGCTGCATACCCTCGAAGTCACTTCTTCATACAGCAGAAGTGATCAATGAAAGTAAACACGCTAGCGAACTTGGAGTAACTTTTTCAAAACCAAAGATTGATCTCAAGGGAGTTAAACAAAACAAAGATAGTATTGTCAATAAACTCACCGGTGGAATTCAGGCGCTTGCAAAAGCCAGAAAAGTCAATGTGATTAATGGCTATGGAAAATTTATTTCAAAAAATCAAGTAGCACTTGATGGTTCAGATGAGGTTATTGAATTTGAACAATGCATTATTTCTGTTGGATCACGAGTTACCAAGTTCCCAATGTTCCCATTCGAAGACGAGCGAGTCATGGACTCGACTGATGCACTCCTTCTAGATGATATACCGAAAAGAATGCTGGTAGTTGGAGGTGGAATAATTGGCCTTGAGATGGCATCAATTTATGATGCTCTTGGAAGTGAAATTACAATCGTTGAGCTCGGAGGTCAAATTATTCCGGCTGCTGATAAAGATATTGTAAATCCTCTTTTTAAGAAAGCTAAGAAAAACTATGCTAATGTTTTCCTAAATACTAAGGTTACTTCTATGAGCTCCCTTAAAAAAGGCATTAAAGTTGAGTTTGAAGGTAAAGATGCCCCTAAAAATGATACCTTTGATAAAGTGTTAGTTGCTGTTGGAAGGACTCCTAATGGAAACTTAATTGACGCAGATAAAGCCGGGGTTGAGGTTAATGAAACTGGATTTATTGAGACTGATAGGCAGATGAAAACAAATGTAGAAAACATTTTTGCAATAGGAGATGTTGTTGGTCAACCGATGCTCGCCCACAAGGCGGTTCATGAAGCTAAAGTTGCAGCAGAGGTTATTTGTGGAGAAAAATCAGGCTTTGATGTTCTAACTATACCGTCAGTTGCTTATACGGATCCAGAGGTGGCATGGACAGGAAAAACTGAAAAAGAATTAAAGGAGGAGGGAGTTGATTTTAATAAAGGTGTTTTTCCTTGGGCAGCATCAGGAAGAAGCCTCAGTATAGGTAGAAGTGAAGGGGTATCTAAAGCTCTTTTTGATTCAAAATCGGGTAAGATTCTGGGCATGGGAATTTGCGGAACTAATGCAGGTGATTTGATATCAGAAGCTAGCCTAGCAATTGAGATGGGTTGTGATATGAGTGATATAGCCCTAACAATTCATGCGCATCCAACTCTATCTGAAACTACCGCTTTTGCAGCAGAAATGGCTGAAGGAACAATTACTGATTTAATGCCACCAAGGAAAAGAAAATAGGTTCAATTATGGATATTAAACAAGCAAGAAAAAACGTTATTGAACAGCAAATAAGGCCATGGGGAGGCCTTAATGTAAGAGCCAACCAAGCGCTTGCAGAAATCCCTAGGGAAAAGTTTGTACCTGAAGAGTATCAAAAGCTTGTCTTTGCAGACATTGAAATACCTCTTAATGGCGTTGATAAGATGTTATCTCCTAAAATCGAAGGTAGAATTCTAGATTGCCTTAATCTTCAAGGAAATGAAGAGATTCTTGAGGTTGGAACAGGAAGTGGCTACTTAACATCTGTTCTTGCAAAATTATCAACGTCAGTTCAATCTATTGAAATAGAAAAAGAGCTCTATGAGAGTGCAAAGGCACGTATCAAAAAATTAAAACTCAAAAATGTCGAGCTTATAAATGATGATTTTATTTGTTCAAATTTTCAAGAAGAAGAGTTTGATGCTATTATAATTAGCTCTGCACTTACTTATATTGATGAGGATTTAAAAAAACTGCTAAAGGTTGGTGGCAGTTTATTTGTTGTAGTTGGATCCAAAAATCATATGCATGCAACTCTAGTTTCAAGGTCATCTAAAATTGATTGGCAAACAAACTCTCTTTTTGAAACGCGTCTTGAATTTATGAAGGGTCATGAACCAGTCGAACAATTCTCTTTTTAAATATGAAATAGGCGTTCATGCTTAATTCAATATTAAATTTTATAATTAAAAAGCCAGTTTGGTCATTAATTGCTTTTTTGATTATTGTTGGCTCTTCCGTTATACAGATTCAAAATTTTTCTCTTGATGCCTCTTCAGAATCATTATCTCTAGATGGTGATAACAATCTTGAACTTTACTTCGCCACACAAGAAACCTTTGGTTCAGATGAATCTTTAGTAATAAGTTATTCAGTAAAAGATGGGGCTATTCTCTCAAATAATCAGTTAATTTCTTTAAGGTCACTGAGAGATGATTTACTTGAATTGGAGGGTGTAAACTCTGTCATTTCAATTCTAGATGTGTCACTTTTCCAATCTCCGCCACTCTCTTTAGTTGAGCTTGTAAGTGATGTTTATACGATTGATAATGGAAAAGTAGATCAAAGTCTCATAGCAGACGAGTTTAAAAATAGTCCGCTATATGCAAATAATCTAGTCAGTGCTGACCTTAAAACAACTGCCTTACTTATTCCTCTAGCAACTGATAATCCAAGAGATTTAATTGATGAAGAGCTTCTCAATAGATTGATAAGTGATATTCGTTTGACAATGGATACTTACAGAGAAAATGCTAATCTTTTCTTGGGAGGTGTCCCCATGATTAGGAATGATGTTATCGACTTCATTAAAAGTGATTTGATTGTATTCAGTCTTGCAGTAATTCTTACAATGTCATTAATGCTTTCAATCTTATTTCGAAAAATAAGATGGGTCATAGTTCCTATAAGTATTAGTATTATAGGTGCTCTCTTTATGACTGGTCTTATAAGTGCAATTGGTTGGAAAGTGACAGTTATTTCAGCCAATTTTTTCTCACTTTTATTGGTCATGACTTTATCGGCCATAATTCATTTGGTTGTTCGTTATAGAGAAATTTCGAAACAGAGTCCTGATTACAATAATTCAGATACTGTTAGACTGACCTTAAGTCAGATGATCAGGCCTTGTTTATATACTGTAATTACAACAATAGCTGCATTTGCTTCACTCACAGCGAGTCAAGTCCAGCCAGTGATTGACTTTGGCTTAATGATGAGTATTGGAGTGACGGTTGCTTTTGTATTGTCATTTATTGGCTTTGCTATAGTCATGATGTTGCTGGATAAACCCAAATCAGTTGATCAATCTGAGAATAACCTGGTACTAAAAAAGCTTGCATTCTTTTCAGAAAAACAGGGTGGATTAATAATAGTAAGTTTTGTAGTTGTTGCTCTGATTTCCATTGTTGGCTTGAGCAAGCTCTCTGTAGAAAATAGTTTCATTAATTATTTCAAAAAAGATACAGAAATATATCAAGGACTTAATTTTATTGATAAAGAGCTTGGGGGAACTATTCCTTTAGAAATTGTCTTTAATGATTTAGCTAGTGCGTATTGGGCTGATGCTGGGTTACGAGAGGAATTTCATGAGGTTCATAATTATCTTGATAATATACCAAGTATTGGAAAAGTGCTTTCAATCGATACTTTCATGCAAGTGCTCAAAGAGTCTAATGAAGGCAAAGCTCCTAATGGTTTTTTACTCATTTTAGGTAAAAATAATATGCCAGATTTTGCCAAGTCTCAAGTTTTGAGGCCGCATATCTCAGATGAAACTGATCAAATAAGAATGGTCGCTAGAGTGAAAGAGACGACCGCTGATCTTAAAAGAAATCAGCTCATAATGGATATACAAAAAACATTAGTTGAAGATTTTAATTTTGATGAGGATGATTTTTATTTCACTGGAACCTTCTCACTTTACAATAACCTTCTTCAGAGTTTATTTTCATCACAAATAAAAACTATCTTTACTGTCTTTACTATTATTTTTATACTATTTTTGATTGTTTTCAGATCTATTTCCATTGCAGTTATTGCAGTTATCCCCAATATTCTTCCATCACTTGTAATTCTTGGACTGATGGGTTGGGCTCGAATCCCACTAGACATTATGACCATTACTATAGCAGCAATTGCTATCGGTATTGGAATTGATAATGCTATTCACTACATCAGTAGATTTAAATCTGAATTGTTGCTGGATAGTAATTATGTATCATCCATGCATCGAGCTCATAACTCGATTGGAGTATCCATGTTTTATACTGCAGCAACGGTTGCGATTGGATTTCTTGTATTAATATTATCAAACTTTATTCCAAGTATCTATTTTGGAATTTTTATGGCTATAGCAATGTTCAGTGCAGTAATCGTAAATCTCACTTTACTCCCTAAATTACTAATAATTTTTAAACCCAGAATGAATAGGAAAGTCTTATAAAATAAAAAACCCCGCCTCGAATAAGAGTACGGGGTTAGTCTACTATTAAAAGGAGAAATAAGTTAAATATAGTAGTTTTTAACTTGCGGGAAATTATATATAAAAATAGTTTTTATATTTTTTCATTTTGTGTCTTTTTGTAACAATTAAATATGTCTAACGATTATCAATTTGATGTCCTCATTATTGGCTCAGGAGCAGCAGGGTTAATGAGTGCAATTCAACTCTCTGACAATCTATCTATTGCAGTAATTGCAAAAGATAAGATACTAGAGGGCTCTTCTTATTACGCTCAAGGGGGGATTTCTGCTGTCTTGGATCCAGAAGATAATTTTGAGTCACATATAACTGACACAATGAATACTGGATTTCATCTTGGAAATGAGGCTAGTATTAGGTTCATGGTCGAAAAGGCTCCTCAGGCTATTATTGACCTCGAAAAGACTGGCGTCAAATTCTCAAATACTGATAATAAATATGACCTTACTACTGAGGGGGGCCATAGCTCAAATAGAGTTGCACATGTTGCTGATAAAACAGGCCAGTCCATTCAAGTTAATCTTCTAGCTCACGTCCAAAAGCATAATAATATTAAGTTGTTCGAAGAATATGTAGCAGTTGATCTAATTGTCACTGATAAAAGATGCCATGGCACATATGTCTTAGACAAAAACTCTAAAGAAATACTTACTTTTAGCTCAAAGAAAACTATTTTGGCCACAGGTGGCGCCTCAAAATCATATCTTTATACTTCGAATCCAGATACTTCAACGGGTGATGGCATTGCAATGGCATATAGGGCTGGATGCAAAATAGCCAATATGGAATTTACTCAATTTCATCCAACATGCCTATTTCATCCTCACGCTAAGTCTTTTTTAATTTCAGAGACTCTTAGAGGAGAGGGTGCTAAGCTTATTCTTCCTGACGGTCAGGAATTCATGCATAAATATGATGAACGACTTGAGCTTGCACCGAGAGATATTGTTGCCCGAGCGATTGATAACGAAATGAAAATTCATGGGTTTGATTGTGTTTACCTTGATTTTTCATTTAAGGATGCAGAATGGATCAAGTCTCGCTTTCCTACAATTACTCAGCGCTGTAAAGAACTCGGTATTGACATATCTAAAGAGGCGCTTCCAGTTGTCCCTGCTGCTCACTATACTTGTGGCGGAGTAGATACGAACATAGATGCGCAAAGCAATATTAAAAACCTTTATGCTGTTGGTGAGGTTGCACATACAGGTGTTCATGGAGCAAACAGAATGGCAAGCAACTCATTGCTTGAATGCATTGTTTTTGCCAAATCTTGTGCTCAGCATATCAATGAAAATATACTTGAAAACTCGTCATACGTTATTCCTAAGTGGGACGACTCAAGAGTAGCCCCATCTAAAGAAAAAGTAGTCATAGCTCATTTATGGCATGAAATCAGACTCATAATGTGGAATTTTGTCGGCATTGTTAGAAGCAATAATCGCCTTAAGTCAGCTTATTTGAAGATCCAACAAATAAACAAGGAAGTTGATGAATATTATCAGGTTTATACAGTAACAGAAGACCTAATTGAACTAAGAAACTTGGCTCAAACATCTAAAATTATTGTAGAATCTGCCCTTTCTAGAAAAGAAAGCAGAGGGCTGCACTTTAACCAGGACTTCCCAAACCAACTTAACGAAACTGAGAACACAGTATTAACTAAAGCATGATATTAGAAATCTTAAAATATCCCGATAAACGCCTAAGAACGATTGCTAAACCCGTTCAAGAGGTCAATAGTGAGATTAAGAAACTCGTTAAAGATATGTTTGAAACTATGTACGCTGCTCCAGGAATTGGGCTTGCTGCTACACAGGTTGATTTTCATCAACGCCTCATAGTGATAGATGTTTCAGATGACGGTAATCAACCGCTATGCTTTATTAATCCTGAAATTATTGAAAAAAGTGGTGAGATAGAATATGAAGAGGGATGCCTATCTGTTCCAAATTACTATGAAAATGTTAAACGAGCAAATGAGATTAAGGTTAGTGCCTTGAATGAGCTTGGCCAGCCATTTGAAATTGATGCTGATGAGATGCTTTCTATATGTATTCAGCATGAAATGGATCATCTTAAAGGAATACTTTTTGTGGATCATTTATCAAAGCTTAAGCAAAAACGACTTAGAAAGAAAGCAGAAAAGCAATCAAAAAAACTTTAGATTTGTGAACATAGGAAAATACAAACTCTATTCGAAGGTCTTGCTTGCGCCGATGGCAGGAACTAGCGATAAACCTTTCAGGATGATTTGCAGAGATCAAGGTGCTGGACTTACAACCTCAGAAATGGTTGTTATTCAAAGTCATTTAATGAACTCAAATAAATCAAAGCATCGACTAGACTTTAGCTATGAGAAATCTCCTATAAGCGTTCAAATCGCTGGCTCAGAGGCAGATGAACTTGCCAGTTCTGCAAAGAAAGCTCTTGAGTTTGGTGCGGACATTGTCGACATCAATATGGGGTGTCCAGCAAAAAAAGTTTGCAACAAGGCCGCTGGCTCAGCGCTGATGCAGAATGAAAAGTTGGTTGAAGAAATAATAAAATCTGTCGTCAACTCAGTCGATGTTCCAGTTACTCTGAAAATGAGGACAGGCTGGGATGATGAGAATAAGAACGCGCCAACTATTGCCAAAATTGCAGAAGATAATGGCATCCAAATGATTGCAATTCATGGAAGAACAAGAACACAGAAGTTTAAAGGTCATGCTGAATTTTCAACAATTAAAAAAATTGTGAAGCAAGTTTCAATTCCGGTTGTCGCAAATGGTGATATTGACTCTCCACAAAAAGCTAAAGACATACTTAACTTCACCGGAGCAGATGCTGTCATGCTGGGAAGAGCGACCCAAGGAAATCCATGGCTAATAGGCCAGGTCAATCAGTTTTTAACCAAGGGAAGCTATACAGAAGAGCCGTCCTTAGAAAAAAAAATACTCCAAGTCTTAAAGCACATTAAGCAGATTCATGAATTTTATGGACATAAAATGGGAACACAGCTTTCCAGAAAGCATATTTTTTGGTATTCTATGCACCTTGACCGTGAAAAAGGCTCTGCCTTTTGGCCAAACATTAATAGAGTGACAGATCACTCTGAGCAATATTCAAAATTTCATGATTTTTTGTATTCGATATGAAAAAAAGGGGTATACAGGATTGCATCAAAGATAATCTTGAGAAGTATTTCTCTGATTTGAATGGTGAGTCATCGAATGGTGTTTTTAAGATGGTCACTCAACAAGCTGAGTCAGCGACTATTAAGTTTGTCCTTGATAAAGTCAATCAAAATCAAAGCGAAGCAGCTAGAATTCTTGGCATAAATCGTGCAACCCTAAAGAAAAAAGCGAGCTTGTACAATCTCTAAGAGTCTATAATTTAATTCTTGAGTTCCTTCACCAAAAACCCTAAAAATGTCAATCAAAAGAGCCTTAATCAGCGTTTCAGATAAATCTGGAATTGCTGAATTTGCAAGAAGTTTATCCCTACTCAAAATAGAAATTATATCAACTGGTGGTACTGCAAAACTTCTTCAAGAGATGAACATCCCAGTGACAGAGGTGTCAGATTTTACGGGTTATCCTGAAATGATGGCAGGAAGAGTAAAGACACTCAACCCTAAAATTCATGGCGGCATTTTAGCGAGAAGAGGTAAGGATGAAGAGGTAATGTCACAAAATGGAATCAAACCAATTG
>CABXDP010000014.1 GCA_902511025.1 uncultured Gammaproteobacteria bacterium
TATTAGAGTTTTCTTTAATTTTCTAATTGAAGTCGGTGAAGTCCAAACAAACCCTGCACTTTTAATCAAGACACCAAAAGTTGAGCGCGATCTTCCTAAGACTATCGATTTTGATGATTTGAAAAAAATGATGACAATCAACTCAACTCAATACAAGGAATTAAGGGCAGTACTAATGATTGAGTTGTTATATTCATGTGCATTAAGGGTATCTGAGCTTGTTGGAATAAATCTTGAAGATATTGACATGGATGAGGGCTTTGTCAAGGTTATGGGTAAAGGAGGTAAGGCTCGATTTTCACCAATGGGGCAAACAACAATTGATGTGTTAAAGAGCTACATTAAACAAAGACTCAGCTGTGCAACAAATGCTCTATTCATAAACCAAAACAATACAAGAATTTCAACGAGAACCGTTCAAAATATCGTTAAAAAAAGAGCTCTTCAAGTAGGCGTTTCAATCAATGTGCATCCTCATATGCTCAGACATGCCGCGGCTACGCATTTCTTACAGTCGAGTCATGATTTGAGGACAGTTCAAGAATTTTTAGGGCACAAAAGCATTAAAAGCACTCAAGTCTACACCCACCTAGACTTTCTTGAGTTATCAAAAGTCTATGATGAGTTTCACCCAAGAGCTAAAAAATGATAATCAATACCAGAATTCGATTAGCCCTTCATCATTTAAAAAAAGGGGTTATAGCTCACCCAACAGATACGATATATGGTCTTGCTTGTCTTGCAAATAACCCATCCGGTATTCAAAAAATTATTGAACTAAAGAATAGAGATATATCTAAAGGTTTTATTCTTATTGCCTCTGACATTGGTTACCTGCTGCCCTATATTGATTCTCAGATGAGTGAGGATCTGTTAGAGCAAATATCACTCCCTTCAAAAAATCCAACAACCTTTCTAGTGCCAAAGTCAGAGGAATTATCACCCTTATTAGCGGGCAGCAATGAGCTTTTAGCGGTCAGAATTACCTCAAATCCGCTGATTAAGTTTTTTTGTGAGACAGCAGATTCAGCATTGATTTCAACAAGTGCAAATCTGCAGGGCAAACAAGTGGCAAAAACTAAGCGCGAACTCAGAAGTTACTTCGGTAACCAGCTTGACTATGCGTTACCTCCTAGTGGGTATAATTCGGAACCATCTAGGATAATTAATTTGATCACTGGTGAGCGTATTAGGTAATTACTGTAATAAAAAAAATGACTAGAAGCTTAATCTTTACAACTGACAAAAAATGATAGAACAGGTAGAAAAGTATTTGTTAAATCTTCAAAATGATATTTGTGAAGAGTTTGGGGGGTTGGATACAAAATCAAGCTTTGACAAAGATGTCTGGGAGAGAGAGGATGGGCGAGGAAGTGGAATAACTCGAGTCATTACTAATGGAAGCCTCTTTGAAAAAGGTGGGGTCAACTTCTCGATTATTAGTGGTGATAACATGCCCAAATCAGCAACCGAGCTTCGACCGGAGTTAGCGGGAAGGAATTACACGGCCCTGGGAATTTCATTGGTTCTTCACCCTGAGAATCCATTTATTCCAACAACTCATGCAAATGTTCGCTTCTTTATAGCTGAAAATGAGGAAGAAGAGCCTTTGTGGTGGTTTGGTGGAGGTTTTGATTTAACACCTTACTATGGCTTTGAAGAGGACGCAATTCATTGGCATAAGATTGCCAGCAAGGCTTGTGAGCCTTTTGGAGAAAAGGTTTATGAAAAATATAAAAAGTGGTGTGATGATTATTTTTATTTGAGTCATAGGGATGAGCAGCGAGGTATTGGCGGGCTATTTTTTGATGACCTTAATGAAGGCGGTTTTGATTCTTGCTTTGAATTTATGAAAAGCATTGGAAACCACTTCGTTGAAGCATACAAACCGATCGTCCTCAAAAGACAAGAAACTCCCTATACTGAAAAGCAGAAAGACTTTCAGTTATACAGGCGAGGTAGATATGTCGAGTTTAATTTAGTTCAAGATAGAGGGACATTGTTCGGCCTTCAAAGCGGTGGAAGATCTGAATCAATTCTGATGTCTCTGCCACCCAAAGTTAAATGGATTTATCAATTCAATATCTCTCCTAATAGTGAGGAGGAAAAACTAACTAATTACTATCTAAAACCTAGGGATTGGATTTCATAAAAATCAACTGAGGTTGAATAATTTTCTAGTGAAAAGCTACATAATCTAGGATATAATCCACGATTGAAATATCTTTTGTTGGTCTCTTTTTAGATTAGAGTCAACATTTCGTTTGCAACGGCGCAGACTTCTGACAATGCCTGTCAATTTTAAATTTACTATTATTTTTAGGGAGTATAGCTATGTCTGCAAAAGATGTAATGAAGACGATTGAAGAACAAAGCGTTAAGTTTATAGACTTTCGTTTTACTGATACAAAAGGAAAAGAGCAGCACGTCAGTGTACCAGCTCATACCGTTGATGCTGAAAAACTTGAAGAAGGTCAAATGTTTGACGGGTCTTCAATTGCGGGTTGGAAGGATATTAATGAATCTGACATGATTCTCATGCCTGACTGTGATACTGCAATCATAGATCCATTTACTGAAGAAGTAACTCTCAATATTCGTTGCAATATTATTGAGCCTTCTGATATGAAAGGATACGTCAAAGATCCTCGCTCAATTGCTCATAGAGCTGAAGCATACCTGAAGGACTCAGGTATTGGTGATACTGCGTATTTTGGTAACGAACCTGAATTCTTTGTGTTTGATAGCGTTAGGTGGGATACAGGCCATGGGATGGGCAAGGCTTTCTTTGAAATTAATTCTGAAGAGGCTGCTTGGAGCTCTGGTGAGGATATGGAAGGTGGTAACAAAGGTCACCGTCCAAGAGTGAAAGGTGGTTATTTTCCCGTTCCACCAGTTGATTCATTGCACGATCTTCGCTCTCAGATGTGTTTGGCAATTGAAGAGATGGGCGTGACTACAGAAGTCCACCATCACGAGGTGGGAACAGCTGGACAATGTGAAATTGGAGCATTATTTAATACTTTAGTCAAAAAGGCTGATGAAACTCAGATTCTAAAATACTGTGTTCATAATGTAGCTCATTTGTATGGAAAGACAGCAACATTCATGCCAAAGCCAATTGCTGTTGACAATGGAAATGGTATGCATGTCCATATGTCAATCGCGAAAGATGGTAAAAATTTATTTGACGGTGACGGCTATGGAAGCTTAAGTGAAACAGCGCTTTATTATATTGGTGGTGTTATTAAACATGCAAAAGCATTAAATGCCTTTACAAACCCATCTACTAACTCTTACAAGCGATTAGTACCAGGTTTCGAAGCACCAGAAATGCTTGCTTATTCAGCTAAGAATCGTTCAGCTGCAATAAGAATTCCATTCGTATCAAACCCTAAAGGGCGCAGAATTGAAGTTCGCTTCCCAGATTCAACAGCGAATCCATATCTTGCCTTCGCAGCTCTTCTTATGGCTGGTCTTGATGGAATTAAAAATAAGATACATCCAGGTGAGCCAGCTGATCAGGATCTATACGAAGACAGTGATGGGTCAATCCCTAAGGTTAGTGGTATGCTCCATATTGCTCTTGAAGAATTAGACAAGGATCGCGAGTTCTTGAAGCAGGGCGGCGTCTTTACCGATGAAGTAATTGATTCATTCATTGACCTAAAGATGCAAGAAGTGACTGCTATGAGAGCATCACCTCAGCCACTTGAGTTTGATTTATATTACAGTTGCTAATAGTGATATAGGAAATAAATAAAAAAGCCGCGCTCTGTGCGGCTTTTTTATTGACTATTCATAACTTTATGAATACGTTAAAATACCCAATAATTATTTTAATTAAATAATAAAGATGATTGAACTCAGAAATGACTGGCAAATAGATGAAATTAAAGCTCTTTTTGAGCTCCCCTTTAATGATCTTCTGTTCAAGGCGCATTCTATCCACAGAGAAACATTTGATCCAAATAAAGTTCAAGTTAGTTCGCTTTTAAATATTAAAACGGGTGCCTGCCCTGAGGATTGCTCTTACTGCTCTCAAAGCTCAAAATATGACACTGGATTAGAGCGTGAAATGCTGATGGAGGTTGAAGAAGTTCTCAAACAAGCTCAAAATGCAAAGAATAAAGGAGCGACACGATTCTGTATGGGCGCTGCATGGAGAAATCCGACAGACAAAAGCTTAGATAAAGTGATTCCAATGATTCAAGGTGTCAAAGCAATGGGTATGGAGACTTGCGTAACTCTTGGAATGTTATCTCCCAAGCAAGCTGCAGTTCTAAAAGAAGCTGGCCTTGATTATTACAATCATAATATTGATACTTCTAAAGAGCATTACTCTAATGTTGTATCAACACGTCAATTTCAAGACAGATTAGATACTTTGGAGGCTGTCAAGGATGCTAATATCAATGTTTGTAGTGGCGGTATTTTAGGAATGGGCGAATCAGAGACTGACCGAGCTTCAATGCTTCAATCTTTAGCTAACCTTGAAAAGCATCCAGATAGCGTCCCAATTAATTTACTTGTTCCAATCCCTGGAACACCATTTGAGAATGTAAAACCCCCGAGTGAAAGCGAGTTTGTAAGAACCATCGCGGTAGCAAGAATCTTAATGCCTAACTCTGTTGTAAGATTATCTGCAGGTCGTCTAGATATGGGAGAAGGAATGCAGGCACTTTGCTTTTTTGCCGGCGCTAATTCAATTTTTTACGGTGAACAGCTTCTAACTACTGACAACCCAACAGTTGCTAACGATAAGCTTCTTTTTAACCGCCTTGGTATTAATTCAGAAGATAATCAACAATCAGTCGCTCAGGATATTGCACTTTAAGTAACCCAAGGTTTTTATTCATCCTCATGAGTTTTTCTGGGCTTAGTTGAGATATTACCTCATCAATCACTTCAGGCGTGAGATTTTTTTCATCAATTAAAATGCCTGCTTCTTTTTTAGATAAGTACTGAGCATTAATTGTTTGATGATCATCGATAGCATATGGAAATGGAATAAGTATGGCAATTGTTTCTGTTGCGATTAGTTCTGACACGGTCATGGCTCCAGCTCTACATACAACGACGTCTGCCCAGGCATAAGCCTCATCCATATTATTGATAAATGACTCTATCTTGGCTTGAGGGTGATTGCTACTGTTATAAAAGGCCTTGACTTCATCAAAGTGACTTTTACCAGTCTGATGCCAGATATTAAATGACGATGAAATCTGTGGGATTGTTTCATTAATTTTTTTCGCACCTAGGGAGCCTCCTAAAATGAGTAAATTTTTGACCTCACTAGGTATTTGTTTTGATTGTGGTTTAAAGAGAATAGGGTTTCCTGTTGTAATTGCTTTAACTCCTTCATCAAAGGAATTATCAAAAGCCTGAAAATTAAGAGTGGAAATCTTACTTAGTAGTTTATTGGTCGAGCCTGGAATTGTATTTTGCTCATGAAGAAATAAAGGTATGAAAAAAATTTTGGCAATTAGTCCTCCTATTCCCGAAGCATAACCTCCCATTCCAATAACCGCATTGGGTCGATATCTTATAAAGACAATAATTGTCTGAACAAAGCCAAAACTCAGTAAGAATAAAGCTCTAATTACTGTAATTAATTTTTTTCCACGAATCCCGCTTGTAAAGACTCCATTAAATTTAACTTCATGGTTTGGAACTAGACTGCTTTCCATAGAGTCACTGCCACCAAGCCATTCTACAATTGCCCCTCTTTTGGATAACTCTTTAGCAATAGTGAGAGCAGGGAAAATATGACCTCCTGTACCACCAGCCATTATTAGAATTTTTTTAGACATAGTGGCGTTGTTTTGAGTATTTTGTCCTATTTTCCATATCAACTCGTAAAACAATCGCTAAAGAAATTATAGCAAATATCATGGATGTTCCGCCATAGCTTAGAAGTGGCAATGTAAAGCCTTTAGGGGGTAAAAGCCCTAAATTCATGCCTATATTGACTGTGATTTGCATTGCAAACCAGGTGCATATCCCAAAGACAACATACGAGCTGTAATATCTTCCTTTTTGAAGTGCAACTTTTGCAATCTTAAACCCCTTTAATAAAATAAATAAAAAGGATAGTAATACAAACATCATTCCTAAGACCCCCAATTCTTCTCCTATGACTGCAAAAATCATATCTGTATGTCGTTCAGGGAGTAGAGAATATTTTTGAATTCCGGCGCCAATACCAGTTCCAAACCAATCTCCCCTCGCAATACCAATTAATGCTTGCTGTGTTTGATGAACTTTTGCGTCATTACTGGCCCAAAAATCATCAACCCAGAAGGAAGTCAGTCGTGCAATTCGATTTGGGTTAAGAACAATAAATATACCGACAACGGCAAATAAGCCAGCAGTGACAATGGAGAGCTGCTTTAAAAAAACACCAGCAGCATAAAGCATAGCGAGGGCAGTTAAAGAGATAATTAAAGTAGCTCCAAAGTCAGTCTCTAAAAGCAGAAGCAAATCGGCAATACCAATAATGACTAAAGTTTTAAGGAATCCCTTCCAGGGTCTCCTAATATCTTTTTCTTGCCGAATTAAAAAACCCGCCATAAAGAGAACCATAGACAATTTCATTAACTCTGAGGGCTGAAATTTAAAAAATACAAAATTAATCCATCTTGTTGAGCCGTTAACAGTGTGCCCAATTGGCGGCGGGAAGAATACTACTGCCAAGAGAATTAAAGAGAGAATAAATAGAGGTATTGAGTACTTTTGAAGAGTTGAAATTGGTGTGTTCAAAATAATCAGTCCCGCAAACAAACCTGCACAAATAAATATAGTCTGTTTGAAAAAAAATGAATAACTTGAAAAATAGGCTAACGAAGCAGAAAAGGACATGAGCCATCCAAAAATTAACAAGGTCAAAATGGAAGACAATAATGCCTTATCTGGCATTTGTCTTGTTCTCATGTTTGGATTTAATCTCATAGATAAATATATTTTATACTTTTATTTTTCAAAAGTTATCCTAGATATCATTAAGCTTAATAGTTAAGCTTTCAATAAGTCATTATGGGATAATATTTATTTTATAAATTTAATTTACGATGATTTCTACTGCAAATGTCACCATGCAATTTGGTGAAAAACCACTCTTTGAAAATATTTCAGTGAAGTTTCAGAGTGGTAATCGATATGGCCTAATCGGCGCTAATGGATGTGGAAAGTCAACCTTAATGAAGATTTTAACAG
Source organism: uncultured Gammaproteobacteria bacterium (assembly GCA_902511025.1). GTDB lineage: Bacteria > Pseudomonadota > Gammaproteobacteria > PS1 > Pseudothioglobaceae > Pseudothioglobus. The sequence continues at coordinate 7,216 of CABXDP010000014.1, forward strand.
GTGAGCTAAAACCAACTCATGGATCAGTTCTGGTCGGAGAAGGGCAAAGGTTAGGAGTCCTTTCTCAGGACCAGTTTGCTTTTGAAAAATATCGAGTTGTTGATACAGTCATCATGGGACACAAAAAACTCTGGCAAATTAAAGAAGAAAGGGACAGAATCTATAGTCTTCCAGAAATGAGTGAAGAGGATGGTATTAAGGTTGCAGAATTAGAGATGGAGTTCGCTGAGATGGATGGATACTCCGCGGAATCTTCTGCCAGTGAATTATTGCTGGGTCTAGATATTCCATTAGATCAACATTATGGACTGATGAGTGAAATTGCTCCTGGGTGGAAGCTTCGAGTGTTGTTGGCTCAAGCCCTGTTTTCTGATCCAGAGATATTGTTACTAGATGAGCCTACGAATAATCTGGATATCAATTCTATTAGATGGTTAGAGGAAGTACTTAGCGCTAGAAAGTCAACAATGGTAATCATTTCTCACGATCGTCATTTTTTAAATGGTGTTTGCACCCATATGGCAGATCTAGATTACGGTGCATTAAATGTTTTCCCTGGAAGCTATGATGACTTTATGATTGCAGCCACTGCAATACAAGAAAGAATGAGAGCGGACAATGCCAAAAAAGAAGAAAAAATAAAAGATTTAAAACACTTTGTATCTCGATTTTCTGCAAATGCTTCGAAATCTAAGCAAGCCACATCTCGATTAAAGCAGTTGAATAAAATTGAACTTGACGATATCAAGCCATCTTCAAGGGTAAGTCCCTACATCATTTTCAACCAAAATAAGGAGCTTTTCAGAAATGTCCTTGAGGTTCAAGGTTTGTTTAAGGGTTATGAGGGTGAGCAAGTTTTAAAAGACATTAACCTAATGATTGAAACAGGTGAGAGGGTAGCCATAATTGGACAAAACGGAATTGGTAAAAGTACTTTACTTAAAACCTTGTTTGGAGAAGTTGAGGCTGATAGCGGTAATAAAAAATGGAGTGAAAACTCTAATATTGGATACTATGCTCAAGATCATAATGAAGAGTTTGAGAAAGATATGAGCGTTTTAGATTGGATGACTCAATTTAAAAATGAAAAAGATGATGTTCAAGTGATGCGCTCAGTGTTAGGAAAAATGCTTTTCGGCAAAGAGGATGTTAAAAAATCTGTTAAATCTTTATCAGGTGGAGAAAAGGGAAGAATGATTTTTGGAAGACTGATGCTTCAAAAACCTAATATCTTGTTGATGGATGAGCCCACAAATCACCTTGATATGGAGTCTATTGAAGCATTAAATTTAGCCTTAGACAACTATAAAGGTACACTCATTTTTGTCAGTCACGATAGAGAGTTTGTATCATCGTTATCTACAAAAGTGATAGAGTTGAAGGATGATGGTGCACACTATTATTCTGGAAATTACGAAGATTATCTTTTATCTCAAGTGTGAATTTAATTAAATATCGTATCGAAATCTATTAATTATCTATTCCAACATTTGATGGTTAAATATATTAATTAACTTAATTACATTTTAATATAAGGGATTGGTTCAATGTTTACAGGAATTATTCAATCTAAAGGAAATATCAAAGAGATTTTCTCTTCTAGAGGGGGTGCTCGTTTGAAAATTAATACTAACGCCTTGGATTTGAGTGACTCTAAAGTTGGAGATAGTATTGCTGTTGATGGTGTCTGTTTGACAGTAACTCAACTCACAGGAGATGGGTTTACAGCAGATGTATCTAACGAAACACTCGCTTGTACAACTTTTTCAGGGCTCAAACAAAAGCAAGAAGTAAACCTTGAAAAGTCACTCAGAGCTAATCAAGGAATCGATGGCCATTTGGTAAGTGGACATGTCGATGGAATTGGCAGAGTTAGTTCAGTCGAAAAAGATGGAGATAGTGTTAGAATTCAAATAGAAGCTCAAAATGACATCGTTAGATACATTGCAAAAAAAGGGTCTATATGTATCAATGGCGTTAGCCTTACAGTCAATAGCGTTGCGAAAAACATTTTTGATGTTAATATAGTGCCCCATACACTTTCTGCTACTACTCTTGCAGACCTTTCTCTTAAATCCAATGTCAATTTAGAGATTGATCAGATTGCGAGGTATGTTGAACGACTTTTGAGTCAAAACAAAGAATAGATAGATATGCAAGCATCAATTAAAGAAATATTAGAAGACTACAAGCAAGGAAAAATGATCATTCTTATGGATGACGAAAACCGCGAAAACGAAGGTGATCTATTGGTTGCATCTGAAAAAGTAACTAAAGAAGATATCAACTTTATGGCTACTCATGGAAGAGGTTTGATATGCTTGACTTTGACGCAGCAAAGATGTCAGCAGCTGAATCTTCCGCTAATGGTTTCTCAAAACAGTGATCTTCATTCTACAAACTTCACAGTTTCTATTGAGGCTGCTTCAGGAGTAACAACGGGAATTTCAGCATCAGACCGTACAAAAACAATACTCGATGCAGTTGCAAAAGATGCAAAACCTATCGACATTGTTCAGCCTGGGCATGTCTTCCCATTAATGGCTCAACAGGGCGGTGTTTTGATTCGTGCTGGACATACTGAGGCAGGATGCGATTTAGCTCGTTTAGCTGGCTTTGAGGCCTCCTCAGTCATAGTTGAAATTTTAAATGATGATGGGTCTATGGCTAGAAGTGATGATCTATACAAGTTTGGCAAAAAACATGACATTAAAGTTGGCCACATTGCTGATTTAATTCACTACAGAGTTGAAAATGAAAAAACTGTAGAGAGGATAAGTCAAAGACCTTTTAAAACTAAATATGGCAATTTTGAGCTTTTTTCTTATTTAGATACTATTCATAATGATATTCATATTGCACTTGTAAAAGGCACTGTAAGCAATAAGACAGAGCCTTATGTGAGAGTTCATATGGAAAATATTTTTAAAGATGTCCTTCAAGAGGTTCACAGGGGTTTTAGTATTAAGAGTGCCTTAGATATGATTTCAGAAGTTGAGAATGGTGTTTTTTTGCTGCTCAGAAAGCAGTCTAATCAGGCTATTCTAGAAAATATTGATAATCAAGACTATAGAAGTAGTGACGACGATAAAACTTTTGGTATTGGCGCCCAAATACTTTCTGACTTGGGTGTTTCAAGTATGAAGTCTCTCGGTAAACCAAGAACTTGGCCTGGCCTTGAAGGTTTTGGAATAACAATTACTGAATACGTAAATATTAAGGAGTAAATGAATTGAAAGGCATTGAGGGAGATTTAACAATTAACAATAAAAAAGTTGCAATAGTCGCAGCTAGATTCAATTACTTTGTAGTTGAGCATTTGATTAGGGGGGCAAAAGAAGCTCTTTTAAAAAGTGGTACTAAAGAGAATGATATTGAAATATTTTATGTTCCTGGGGCTTTTGAAATTCCATTGGCGCTTAAAAAAGTTGTGGGTACCGATAAATTTGATGGAGTAGTGGCTTTAGGGGCTGTAATTCGAGGTGGCACACCCCATTTTGAATATGTTGCTGGAGAATGTGTAAAAGGAATCTCTCAAGTTTCACTTGACTCAGAAATACCCATTGCTTTTGGTGTTTTAACTGTAGACACAGTTGAGCAAGCTATAGAGCGTTCAGGGGATTCTGAAAATAAAGGTGCTGAAGCTGCAGAAAGTACCATTCAAATGATTAGCTTGATAGATAAACTGTGACTCCTAAACAACGCTCAAGAGCAAGAGTAGTTCAGGCTATTTATCAGTGGCTACTTTCCGGTGAAGATATTGAAAAGATAGAGCAACAGTTTTTAAACCAAAAAGAAGGGAAAATTTCAAAGGCTTTTTTTTCAAACTTATTGCTGAATATTCCTAAGAATATTGCTATGCTTGAGGATATTATTCTTCCATCTCTTGAAAGAAGCGTTGATGAACTAGGTCCTACTGAAAAGGCAATTTTGTATTTAGGTGTGTATGAATTAAAGTTTCAGCTAGAAGTGCCTTATCGCGTTGTAATCAATGAGGCAGTTGAGCTTGCTAAGCTCTATGGTGCAGAGGGCTCTTTTAAGCTTGTTAACTCATCCTTAGATAAGATTGCCCCAGAATTAAGATCCTTAGAGTTTGCAAAGTAAATAACCTTGCAATTCAATTAGTAGCCCAAATAAAATTATTTTCAATTACGATTTTATTGAACTTGGACTATGAATAAAACTTACTCTGGTTTCATAGTTCTTTTTTTCTTCTAATCAAAAATAAATTAAACTCAACTTCGAAAATTTGATTGATTTTATCTATTTTCATGGTAGTATTTGATTTCGGCATTCAAATCTAGTTAGCTTAATAACGGGTTTTTACTCTATAACTCAGGCTTTCTTTATTGCTGAAAATAGAGTAAGTTTAGTATTTATATTAATTTAGGAGAAACAATGAAAAGTATTTATAAAAAAATTGGAGCTACACTAGTAAGTGCTATTGCTTCAGTAAACGTAATGGCTCTTGATGAGTTAAATGTAGCTTATTTTGAAGAGTGGCCAATGCCATTTGAGTACGCAAAGCAAATTGGTGCTTACGATGAAGCTCTTGGTATGAAAGTTAACTGGAAAGCTTTTGGAACAGGTACTGCAATGTCAGCTGCTATGGCTTCAGGTGATATTCATATTTCTGTCAGCCAGGGTGTGCCTCCATTTATTGTTGCGGCATCAACTGGTCAGGATATTCAAATTGTTGACGTAGCTGTAAGTTATGCTGACAACGATAACTGTGTCGTAGCCTCAGGGTTAGAAATTGACGCTAGCAATGCTTCAGACCTAGCTGGTAAGAAAGTTTCAGTTCCAATCGGAACAGCTGCTCACTATGGCTTCTTGAAACAGATGGAGCATTTTGGTGTTTCAGTAGATTCAATGCAAGTTGTTGACATGGCTCCACCTGAAGGTGCCGCAGCTTTAGCTCAAGGAAGCATTGATATGTTTTGTGGTTGGGGTGGTTCACTTCGTCGCGCTCTAGAGCATGGTAATGTTCTATTGACAGGTGCTGAGAAAACTGCTCTAGGTATCTTAGTATGGGACGTAACATCAGTTCCAGCAAGTTTTGCTGATGAGAATGCAGAAGTTCTTCAAACATTCTTAGGTGTTACTGCTGCATCAAACGCAATGTGGAATTCTGGTGGATTCACTTCACTAATGCTTCCTCATATTGCTAAAGATGCTGGTATGGACGAGCAAGCTACAGCAGAGACAATGGCAACATTTGTATTCCCATCAGTTAGCAACCAGCTTGGTGATAACTGGCTTGGCGGATCAGGTGCGGCATTCCTTAAAGGTGTAGCAGATGTTTTCGTTAATAGTGGAAACATTCCAAGTGCACGTGGTTCATATGCTAATGCCATTAATACTGACGGCTTAGAAGGACTATCTGCACAATAAAGTAAAAATCTATTTAACGACTTTTTAAGTCTTAAATTTATTAATAGTTAGACCTAAGGTGGCGCACTTTATAGTGTGCCACCTTTTTAATGAAAAACAAATTTGGAGCCAGTTTTGAAAGGTTTATCAATAAATAACATATCCATGCGTTTTGACTTGAAGAATGGCTCTTCTGTCCAAGCGCTTAAAGATGTTTCACTCGACATAGATGAAGGTCAAATTATTACTGTACTTGGTCCGTCAGGCTGTGGAAAAACTACACTTCTAAATATCGTAGCAGGTTTTTTAGCACCCACAGAAGGTAAAGTTGTCCTTAATGATGAGGTGGTTCAAGGGCCAGGGGCAGAGCGTGGAATGGTTTTTCAGCAAGGCGCTCTTTTTGAGTGGATGAATGTTCGCTCTAATGTCGCTTTTGGACCCAGAATGAAGGGAATGCCAAAGTCAGAGCAAGAAGAAAAGGTTAAACATCTTTTAGAAATTGTAGGACTTGCGGATTTTGAAGATAAAGCAGTTTATGAATTATCTGGCGGAATGCAACAAAGAGTTGCTTTGGCAAGATGCCTTGCCAATGATCCCGATGTTATTTTAATGGATGAGCCATTAGGCGCATTAGATGCTTTAACTCGCGAAAAAATGCAAGGTCTCGTCTTAAAGCTTTGGAAAGAGACTGGTAAAACAATTATTTTAATTACTCACTCGGTTGAGGAGGCAGTTCTCCTGGGTGAAAGACTGTTGGTCCTTGCTCCAAGACCAGGAAGAATCCACAAAGAATATAAACTTCCATTTGCTGAAATGGGTGTCAATATGGATTTAAGGGAAGTTAAAAAATCAGATGGATATACTGAGACACGTGATGAAATTCTCTCAATCATTTGGGAAATGGAAGAAGAGATTATGGGTAGATCGGAAGAAAACTAATGGCTATTTTAATTTTTTATATAATAATTTTCGTTGCTGCTTTCTATATAGTTAAGATAGCTACATCATTTACCAAATCACAAGATGATTTTACAAGTTTAAAAACGGTCACTTTTGGAGATGAAAGCGCTGTATCCCCCAATAGGGCAGCATCCATTATTTCTGTCATTGCAATCTTTGCAATATGGGCCGCATTCACGGGCTCAAAATTAATTCCAATTCATGTGCCTGGACCTTTTATTGGTGATCTCTCTTTTAGCTATACAGCGATGAATTCTTCTGGTGAAACAGATGATGCTGATGTAACGATAACGGTATATGATGTTCAAACTGGAGTTATTCCAGATGTGCTAGAAATTGAGCCTGGAACCGGATTTGCTCTTAACGACACTGCCCAGATTATAACTTATAGAAGTGGGCTCATCAAAGTTCAAAAAAATGATGTTGGTGGAAAGGATAAAGACTATAAAGTAGTTGCCGTTAATGGACAGGAAATATCACCTGAGACAGAAATTTTTGTCGACAATGCCCGTATTTATATGACCAGGAAGGGTACTTTAAGTGTTACTCCTGAGAAAGGCTGGCAGATGCAGCCTGTTTGGCTTCCTTCACCAGAAACAGTCTGGTCTAGATTGGTTAAGGTCGGCTCAGAGGGGTATAAAAACTTTACTCTTTGGGAGCACCTAGGCTGGTCTCTTATTCGAGTCATTGTAGGATTTTTAGCTGGAGCTATTATTGGAATTCCATTAGGCTATGCAATGGGCTTATCGGGATGGTTTAGGGGTTGGTTTGACCCCATTGTTGAGTTTATGAGGCCAGTTCCACCTTTAGCTCTTATACCGCTAGTTATTATTTGGTTTGGGATTGGAGAGCAGGGAAAAATTATTTTGCTATTTTTAGCATCACTCTGGATTATGACGATTTCGGCAAGAGCTGGTGTTTCTGGAGTGAAAATTTCAAAAATACATGCCGCATACTCCTTAGGCGCCTCTAAGTGGCAGATTATGAGATTGGTTATTGTTCCCAATAGTTTGCCAGAAATATTTACTGGTGCCCGGGTATCAATGGGGGTCTGCTGGGGAACTGTTGTTGCTGCAGAACTTGTTGCTGCTCAAAAAGGTGCTGGAATGATGATTATTAATGCATCTAAGTTCCAAATGACTGACTTAGTAATCATGGGTATTGTATTAATTGGTGTTATTGGTTATGCGATTGATATTTTAATGCGTATTTCTGAAAATTATCTTGTACCATGGAAAGGCAAATAGCTCTATAATTCTGTTTTTAGTAAACACCTAAAGATATATGTCTACAACTATTCCTAAGCATGCTCAAACAGTTATCATTGGTGGCGGTGTTGTTGGCTGCTCTGTTGCCTATCACCTTTCAAAGCTTGGGTATAAGGATGTTGTCCTTTTAGAGAGAAAAAAACTGACCTCTGGGACTACGTGGCATGCGGCTGGTCTTGTGGGTCAAATGCGTTCCTCTCTCAATTTAACCCAGATGGTCAAGTACTCCGGGAATCTTTATGAAACGCTTGAATCTGAAACTGGTATGGCTACTGGCTATCGAAGAACAGGTTCTGTCAGTCTCGCTACAAATCAAGAGAGATTAACTGAATATAAGCGAAATGCATCGCTTGCGAAGGTTCATGGAGTTGATGTTCAAATATTGTCCACCAATGAGTTAAGGAAGAAATTAGATTTTTTTAATCTTGATGATGTTGTTGGTGGGGCATGGATACCTAAAGATGGTAAAGCTGATCCAGCAAATGTAGCAATGGCTCTGGCAAAGGGTGCTAAAAATAATGGCGTTAAAATTTTTGAGGATGTAAAAGTTACTGGAATTCTCAAAGAGAATGGAAAAGTAAGTGGAGTTAAGACAGAGATCGGAGACATTGAGTCCAAGGTAGTTGTGAATTGTGGGGGTATGTGGGCTAGGGAAGTGGGAAAAATGGCTGGAGTTTCAGTTCCACTCCATGCTTGCGAACATTTTTATTTCCTAACTTCAGCTGTCCCAGGTTTGGGAGATATGCCAGTCGTAAGAGTGCCGGATGAATCTGCATATTACAAAGAAGATGCTGGAAAAATATTAGTTGGACTCTTTGAGCCAAATGCAAAACCTTGGGCTCAAAATGGCATACCTGAGGACTTTTGTTTTGATCAAATTCAAGATGACCTAGATCACTGTATGCCTTATCTAGAGTTAGCAATGAACAGAGTTCCAGTTATGGATAGCTTAGGTATTGAAACACTCTTTAATGGGCCAGAAAGCTTTACTCCAGATGATAATTTTCAAATTGGTGAGTCCCCAGAACTGAAAAGCTTTTATGTCGCTGCTGGATTCAATTCAATTGGAATTCAGGCTGCTGGAGGAGCTGGAAAATATTTGGCAGAATGGATTGTGGGCAAAGAGCCGCCCTGTGATCTATGGGATGTAGATATTAGAAGAAATCAGTCATTCCAAAGCAATAAGACTTATCTAGCTAACAGAGTAACCGAAACCCTTGGCTATCTCTATGAAAATCATTTTCCTTATCATCAATATGAAACTGCAAGGGGACTAAGGAAAACACCTCTTTATGATTTCTACAAAAAACGTGGCGCCTGTTTTGGTGAAGTTGCTGGCTGGGAGAGACCCAACTGGTTCGTTCCAGAAGAGTTGATTGGCAAAGCTGAGGCAAAGTATGAGTACTCATGGGGAAGGCAAAATTGGTTTAATTATCATAAAATAGAGCAACAAGCCATTAGAGAGTCTGTTGGCATGTACGAAATGTCATCATATGCCAAGATAAGAGTTAAAGGCAGTGATGCCATGGACTTTCTTCAGCTGATTTGTGCAAATGACGTAGATGTGAAGCCTGGAAAGATGGTCTACACTCAATGGCTTAACAATAAAGGTGGAATTGAGGCTGATGTAACTGTAACTCGACTTGCTATAGATGATTACTTGATTGTGAGCGGAACAGTTTGTCTTAATAGGGATATGCATTGGCTTCAAAAAAATATGCCTAATGATGCTAATTGCTCATTATTTGATGCCACAAGCTCTGAGGGATGTATAGCCATTATGGGGCCAAATTCGAGAGATTTAATTCAATCCCTTACAGATACTGATATGAGAAATAAAAGCTTTCCATTTGCAAATGTTCGAAATATTGAGTTAGGCATGGCAAATGTTAGAGCTCATAGAATTACTTATGTTGGTGAGTTGGGGTGGGAGCTTTACTTTCCAATTGAATTTTCAAGTTACGTTGCTGAATTATTAGATGAGAAAGGTAAAGATTTTTCTCTTAGACATATTGGAATGCATACAGTTGATAGCTGTAGAATTGAAAAAGCGTATAGACACTTTGGACATGATATTACTGATGAAGACCACGTCATTAATGCAGGTCTTGGATTTGCAGTAAAACTCGATAAGAAGCCTTCTAAGTATGGTAATTTCATTGGCCATGACTCTGTTCAATCTAAAAAAACATCTGGCTATGATATGCGTGTTATGCAGTTTTTATTAGATAATCCAGATTTGATGCTATACCACAATGAACCTATCCTAAAAAATGGAGAAATTGTGGGTCATTTAACAAGCGGTACATATAGTCACACTCTTGGAAGCGCTGTCGGTCTTGGATATATCCCTTGCAAGCCCAATGAAAGATACGAAGATATTTTGAACGCTGAGTATACAATCGAGGTTGAGGGTGTTATTGAAAAATGTAAAGCATCGCTCAAACCAATGTATGACCCTTTGAATGAAAAAATTAGAATCTAATTGTTGATCAAAGCGCCTATTAATGTTGCTAATCCAACTATTCCAAGAGCGATTAGAGAAGAGTTTCTGAAGTATTTATTTCCTGAATAATTAAAAAATCTTGTACCAATATATGTTGCAAATACATAGATTGGAGCGGTAATTGCACCTGTTAATAAAATATCTTTTGTAAAGAGTCCAAAGTAATAAAGACTAATAATAGCGCTTATTACAAGACCAGAGGTAATTACTAAAATATTTGCGCGTGCAACCTCATTACTATCATTCTTTGATAATAAGACAGTGACATAAGGAGGCCCACCCATGCCTGTTGCACCTTGCATCAAGCCACTGATAGCTCCTCCTAAAACGAGTACATATTTAGTAATGGTAGATTTAATTCGCCAGCCAGTTGCAATTAAAATGACAAAAAATATTAATAATAGTGACATCAAAGTTCTTATTATTTGCTCATCTACAGAAACTAGAAATATAGTTCCAAAAGGTATGGTTAACATCATGGTTAACATCATCGGAGTTATCTCTTTTAAATTAGATTTTTTAATCCCAACAAAAGTCAAGTAGATTGTTGCTGGAATTTCAATGACAATATTAAAAACCATCGCAAAAACTGGAGAGTAAAAGTAGGATAGGATTGGAATCATAAGCAACCCCGAACCAAAACCAATAAACCCTCTCAAAAAGCCAGAAAAAACAACAACTAGAGTGATTAAGAAATAGTTATCAGGAATGAAGCTAAAAAGATTTGCTGTATTCATTCAGGAAGTTAGGCAAGATCAGTCCCAAGTCATGGCCTTGAGCAAATCTGGCCTGAAAAGTATATTCATCGTTAGCATCAAAAGTTTCACAATTTTTTTTACATGTTAAAACATTAGGCTGAGCAAATAAAACAGAAACTAATCCGAAATATATAAAGAAAGTTTGTAGTATTTTTTGCATGTATAAATTATTGATTCTTTTGAGTCATTAATTTAATTTCTTTAATGATTATATCCATTCCTTTATTTATCTTATTTGTATCTATAGCAGAATAACCTAAATGTAAATAGTTTGATGGAGCGTTTTTGTCACTAAACAAAGTATTTCCTGACCTAACAGCCACTCCTTTACTTAGAAGGCTTCTGCAAAGTTTATCACTATCAATAGGTGCAAGTATTTCAATCCAAAAAGTTGATCCACCATGAGTTGGAGTGCATGACAATAGACTCTCTTGGTTAATTTTTTCATTAATTAATGCCCATCTCTCTTTATTAGTTTTTTGTATTTTAGTGAACATATTGTGATAATGTCCAAGACCAATGAAAAGTGCGACTGATCTTTGATTATTTGCAGGTATGTGTCTAATCATTAGGCGTCTCAAAGCTTTTACTTCTTCTATAAAGCTCTCAGGTGCCACCATATATCCTAACCTTAAGCCAGGTGCAAAGGCTTTAGAAAAGCTACCAACATAAATAACATTATTATCTTTATCTAGGCTTTTAAGAGAAGGATGAGGTTTTTTTTGAAAGTTAATTTCAGCCTCATAATCATCCTCAATAATAACCATTTGATTTTCTTTTGCCACTGATAAGAGTTCATGTCTTCTCTCCATGCTCATTGTTACACCTGTTGGATATTGATGACTTGGAGTGGTAAATATAATATCTGTTTCAGGATTAATGTCTTGAACCATAATGCCATTTTGATCAATACTGATTGGAACAACATTTTCAGTTTTAGAGCTGAAAATATTTCTTACATCAGGATATCCAGGATTCTCCATTCCAACAACAGTCCCTTGCTTCGTCAATAGACTCGCAATCATATAGATTGCATTTTGACTTCCCGAAGTAATTAGTATTTGGTCTTTGTTGGCCCAAATCCCTCTTTTTGGGAGAACTTTTGATTGTATTTGTTTAATCAGTGATGGATCATCATTATCTACATGATCCATATTCCATTTCTGTATTTCAGGAAGTGTAGACGAGTGTCTGACTACCTCTCTCCACTCATAATAGGGAATTAAACTTTTATCCAGCTGACCAATAGTGAATGAATAGGGTAGGCTTTGCCAATTTTCTGGATTATGTATGTTGGTCTGAGTTGATGGTTTCTTTGTAATTAGCTTATCATGCCAAACTGGTGACTTAGTTTTATTTTGTTGATCACTATCTGTTGAGTTGTAACTTTCATAGAATTGTTCATTGACAAAATATCCTCTTCTTTCTTTTGGTGTTATATACCCATCAAACTCTAAC
>CABXDP010000015.1 GCA_902511025.1 uncultured Gammaproteobacteria bacterium
TTAAGGGGCGATCCAGCTCCATCAATTGCAACATTTTCTGGAAGTCTTACAGGAAGTTGGTCAAGTTTTTCAGGCACAGCGCCGCATTTAGAGCAGTTTATTATCGGTATAGGGCAGCCCCAGTATCGCTGTCTAGATACGCCCCAGTCCCGAAGACGATAGTTTGTCTTTTCTTCTCCCATTGACAGGCTTGATAGTTTCTTACTAATGGCTTCAAAAGCTTCGTTAAAACCAAGGCCTGTAAACTCACCTGAGTTAATAAGAATACCTTTTTCAACGTAGGCTTCATTCGAAGTATCTACATAGCCCTTTGCATTTGAAATAACATCTAATATAGTTATGCCGTATTTTTTGGCAAACTCATAGTCCCTTTGGTCATGGGCGGGAACACTCATAACTGCTCCAGTACCGTAACCCATTAAGACAAAATTAGCAATCCAGATTGATACCTCTTCTCCTGTAAGGGGGTGGACACACTTAACCCCAGAATCAACACCCCTCTTTTCCATTGTTTCCATAGCCGCTTCAGCCGTTTCCATTTTTTTACATTCATCAAGAAAGCCTTGGATTTTTGCGTTATTTTTCCCAGCCTCAATAGCAATAGGATGCTCTGCAGCAATAGCTAGATAGGTAACTCCGAAAAGCGTATCAGGCCTTGTTGTATAGACTGTTAGAGTGTTTAACTCATCAATCTTAAAGTTAATATCAAGGCCAACTGACTTACCTATCCAGTTTGTTTGCATCATTCTAACTGCATCTGGCCAGCCTTCGAGTTTTTGAATATCCGCTAATAGCTCATCAGCATAATCTGTGATTTTCATGTACCACTGAGAAATTTCTTTCTTTTCAACAGGAGCACCCGATCGCCAACCACAACCCTCAACAACTTGCTCATTAGCTAAAACAGTTTGATCAACTGGATCCCAGTTCACAATTGCTTTTTTCTTATAAACCAAGCCTTTCTCAAAAAGCTTAATAAAAAACCACTGCTCCCATTTGTAATATTCGGGATGACAAGTTGCAAGCTCTCTCGACCAGTCATAACCAAACCCCAACTCAGTTAACTGCTCTTTCATGTGGCCGATGTTCTCATATGTCCAGCCAGCAGGCGGCACCTCATTTTTTATGGCTGCATTTTCTGCAGGCAATCCGAAGGCATCCCAGCCAATTGGCTGCATCACATTTTTACCTAGCATTTTTTGGTATCTAGATATGACATCACCAATACTATAGTTGCGAACATGGCCCATATGAAGTCGCCCTGAGGGATATGGCAACATAGATAGGCAGTAATATTTCTCTTTGTTTGAATCTTCAGTTACAACAAATGAATTATTTTCTTCCCAGAAGTCCTGCGCTTCTTTTTCAATCTTTTTGGCGTTATATTCGTATTGCATGGCTGTGCTATGGTTAATTAATTAAGACTCAGTGAGCCTACAAGAGAGCGAACACTATCGAGCCCATGGTTGTCAAGGTATGTACTTATTCCATCATTAATTGATTTGCAAACAAGAGGATCATAAAACAATGCAGTTCCAATACCCACCGTATCAGCGCCTGCAACTAAAAACTCTATTGCATCTCTAGCAGTAACTATGCCTCCTTGCCCAATTATTGGTATGTTATGTTTTTTGCTAACCTCATATACCTGATGAACTTTAAGCAGTGCAATAGGCTTGATTGCTGGACCAGAAAGCCCCCCTTGATTATTTCCAATAATGGGCTGTCTCTTTTCTATATCTATAGCCATTCCCATAACTGTATTAATGACTGCAAGCCCATCACTACCAGCTTCTATGCATCGAAGCGCATTTGCAGCAATATTGGTTTGGTTTGGAGATAGTTTTGTGATAATGGGTTTTTTTGTGTTCTTTCGGCATATTTCTACTACCCGAAATGACATGTCAGGATCATTGCCAAAGGCAACACCACCCTCCTTTACATTCGGGCAAGAAATGTTAATTTCTATGGCATCAATATCGGTGTCATCAAAGTGTTTTGCAATCTCCCCATACTCTTCAACACTTGATCCTGAAATATTGATAATAAAACTCGTTTCATCTTTATCTAGCGAAGGCAGGATGTCATTAATAACTGAATCTGTTCCAGGGTTTTGCAGTCCAATTGCATTTAGCATGCCATTAGGAGTTTCTGCAATTCTGTGGGCCTTGTTTCCAAGTCGAGGCGCCAGAGTAGTTCCTTTTAAGCAAACAGCACCTACATCAGAATTAGAAAATCCCTTGATTCGAGTGTATTCTTCGCCAAATCCCACACAGCCTGAGAGCAAAATGATTGGGGAGTTCAAAGACATCCCACAAAAGCTTGTTTTAAGATTATTTTGCATTGACGACATTATACTTTTATGGCGACTTTTGAGTCAGTAACTTGGTCTAAAATGTTGTTATGAATGGAGTTTTTATTACTGGAAGCAATACAGAGGTTGGAAAAACAACTGTGTCGGTTGAAATAATAAAGCGCCTAAGAAAAAAACGACAAATTATTGTAAGAAAGCCAGTTGAAACAGACTGCGAAGTGGTGAATGGTGCCTATGTTCCAGAGGATGCCATTAAACTCAATGAGGCCTGTGCTTCTGGAGAGCGTATAGAGGTGGTTTGCCCTTTTTGTTATGAGCTTGAAGCAAGCCCTGAAGAGGCCAGTCTTCAAGCTGAAAGGCCGCTAGAGCTTGTTGACCTTGTGAGGGCATGCCAAGCAAATGTAGGTGAGCATTTTGTTTTTATTGAGGGCGCTGGGGGCATATACTCACCTATCGCTAACAAAGCGCTGAATTCTGACTTGGCTGTAGAGCTTGGGATGCCAATCATTATTGTTGTTAAAGATGAGCTTGGCGCTGTTGGTCAGGCTTTGCTGGCAATTAATGCTGCAGAGATGCATAAACTAGATATTGTCTGCGTTGTTCTCAATGAAATGGAGCCAAATCATCTCTCAAATGCTGAGTCCTTAAGTGCTTATACCAAAACCCCAGTCATAGAGTATTCAAAAAATAAGCAAAAGCATTTTTTTGTCGAAATTGAAAAGCTAATCTAGAATTTTAAGGCTTGGCTTTTTATCCTCTTTTTCTTGGGCGGGTTTCGTTGCGTCAAACATCATGCCTTCGCCATTTTCTTGTGCATAGATAGACAAAACAGCACTACAGGGAACAATAATTTTTTGAGATTTTCCTTGAAAGCGGGCCTTAAAGCTTATTTTTTCGTTGCTGATTGTGCGATCTTCGGTTGCAGAAGAGCTAATATTTAACACCATTTTTCCGTTAGCATAATGCCCCTGTGGAACATTAACACCTTCGCTATTTGTGTTCACAAGCAAGTATGGCGTAAGTTTGTTATCCTCTATCCAATCACAATAAGCGCGAATAAGATAGGGAATAACACCAGACATTTAGCTTTTAATTGTAGTCTTTTTCAGCAAAAGTAAGACTGTCGTGAAAGCCTTCTTTTTCAAAAAGCCTGTTTGCATAGTCTTTGATTGGCTTAGCCTTTTCGCTGAGTGAGATCCCCAAAACGTCAAGTCGCCAAAGGATTGGCGCGATACATACATCAACGAGAGTCAAGGTGTCGCTTTTGAAGTATGGTTTATGCGCAAAAAGAGGGAGCAGCTCTAACAGATTTCCATTTAATGTTTTTCTTGCTGCATCTGCCTCTTTTTTATTTCCATTAAGAATTGTGTTAACCAGTTTATACCAGCAGCCATCTGCCCTTGTAAAACGATAGATCAAAAGACGTTTTTCAGCTTTTTCAATAGGATCAACGGGCAAAAGGGGGGGGAACGGGAATCGCTCATCAAGATATTCCATGATGACCGATAGGTCGTAAAGAACCATGCCTCTATCAAAAAGAGTAGGCAGTGTTTCACATGGGTTGAGCTCTAAAACCTCTTCGGGCATTTCTTCAAAGCTTACCTCTTCAACCTCTCTTTCGATTGACTTGTGCGCCATAATAAATCTTACTGCATGAGACTCAAGCTCTTGTGAGGCAGAGTATAGAGTAGTTGAAGCGGGATTGGGTTTTGATAGCATAGTTTTTACCAGTTAAGTTATTGCCAAGTCAGCACTTTGCTTAACGTAGGCGTTGAAAGATTGTATCAGAAATTAATCGCGACGTCTCCAAACGCCATACTTGACGTCTTTCCAGTATTCCTTTTTAAGCATATAAGTAAGAACAAATAAGACGCCTAAAAACAATAGCACCCATTTACCAAGCTGTAAGCGTATGAGCTTTGCTGGCTCACCTACGTAGTCTAAAAAGTTTGTAATATCACGAACACTATTGTCGAATTCAGCTTCAGATTGAGCTTCTCTAAGTGACCAAAGCACATCAGGCATTGACGCATTAACTAGAACCTTGTTGTTGACCCCAAAGATTCTTGCCTCATCATTATAAAAGCTTCTTAGATAAGTATAAATCCAGTCTGTTCCTTTTGATCTTGCAACTAGAGAAAGGTCTGGCGGAACTCCTCCAAACCATTTAGATGCAGCCCCTTCTGGCATTGCAGTAACCATGGTCTCGCCTGGCTTACTCCCAGCAAACATAAGGTTTTCTGTGATTAACTCGTCTGATAAGCCGAGATCAGCACCTATTCTGTTGTAGCGCATAAAGCTGATTGCATGGCACCCAGAGCAATAATTCATGAAAAGTTTAGCGCCATTTTGAAGAGAAGCTCTGTCCATGATGTCCGTGTCTGCATGGTCAAGATGAACCTTTCCACCTGCAGCAAAGACACTGAACGAGAGCGGAAATAAAGAAAGTACAAGAGCTAGAGATTTTAAATTTTTCATGGGTTACTCCGTCACTCTTGTTGGCACTTCTTTTGTTTTTCCAATTGAAGTGTACCAAGGCATTAATATGAAATAGGCAAAGTAAAGCGCAGTTGCAATTCTTCCAAGTAAAGCATAGGTTGGCGTTACAGGCTTGAGTCCCAACCAACCAAGCATAACAAAACTCACAACAAAAATACCAAGAGCCCACTTATAGATTGGGCTTCTGTAGCGTATTGATTTGACTGGACTCCGGTCTAGCCACGGCAATGCAAAAAAGATAAGAATTGCAGCAAACATGGCCAAGACGCCTGGAAATTGAGATCCAAACATTGGCGGTATAGCCCTTAAAACTGAATAAAACGGAGTTAAGTACCACACAGGAGCAATGTGCTCAGGTGTTTTAAGAGGGTTTGCTTCGACAAAGTTGGCGTGCTCTAAGAAGTAACCATTAAGGGCTGGGGCATAGAATATTACAGCACACAGAATCCATATGAAGCCGACAACGACCATGCTATCTTTGATTGTAAAGTAGGGGTGAAAAGGAATTCCGTCCTTAGGAATACCATCTTTATCTTTATTTTCTTTAATTTCGATTCCGTCAGGGTTGTTAGAGCCAACATGGTGAAGTGCAACCAAGTGAAGAAAAACCAGAACCACTAAAAGAAGAGGCAATACAATAACATGAAGAGAGAAAAAGCGATTAAGGGTGGCATCTCCAACAGCATAGTCGCCCAGGATCCATACCAGCAGGTCAGGACCAATAAGTGGTACAGAGCCAAATAGAGAGATAATTACTTGAGCACCCCAAAAAGACATTTGCCCCCAAGGCAGGACATATCCAAAAAATGCCTCTGCAGCGAGCAAAACGTAGAGAAGCATCCCTAAAATCCACAGAAATTCTCTTGGGCCCTTATAAGAGCCGTACAGAAGAGCTCTAAACATGTGAAGATAAATAATTACAAAAAATGCGGAAGCGCCAGTAGAGTGAAGATAGCGAATTAACCAGCCCCATTCTATGTCCCTCATAATATATTCTACAGAGGCAAATGCACTAGCAGCATCTGGCTTATAGTACATCGTTAAAAATATTCCTGTAATAAGTTGCATGCCAAGCATAAGTACAGCAAGCCCCCCAAAGAAATACCAGAAGTTAAAGTTTCTAGGTGTGTAATATTCTGCTAAATGCTCATTCCAAACCTTTGAAAGAGGAAATCTTTGGTCTATCCAGCTTTGTTTATTTTTCATACTCTTTAATTATGTGTTTTTTTGATCAATGCCAATACGAATAAGTGAGTCAGTCAAATACTGATATGGCGGTATTTCCAGATTTGTTGGAGCAGGAACTCCAGCATAAACTCGACCAGCAAGGTCAAACTTAGAGCCATGGCAAGGGCAGTAAAAGCCACCCTTCCAGCTATCGCCTCCTAGGTCAGAAGCACCCGGCTCAGGCCTATAAGTAGGAGAGCATCCTAGGTGGGTGCAAACCCCAACTATTACGGCTATAGCTTCTTTGTTCTCAATTGATCGATAATTAGAGGATACATATTTTGGCTGCTGATTTTTAGAGTTGCCAGTTCCATCAGGGTCTGCAAGCTTACTGATTAAATCTTCAGAGTTAAGAGCATCAAGGGCAGATTCGTCTCTTTTAAAAACCCAAACAGGCTTTTTTCGCCACAAAACCCGGACAAGCTGGCCTGACTCAAGCTTTGAAATGTCGACATCAACAGGGGCCCCTGCTGCTTTAGTTTTGGCGGAGGGCTTCCAGGTTGATAGGAAGGGCCAGGCAACAAAGCCAACGCCAACTGCACCAACAACTCCAGTTGCTTTTGTCAAAAAACGTCTCTTTTTTAAATCAATAGTTTGTTCGGACATATGAATTTTTGGCGATGTTAAGTTTTAAAACCGCACCATTATAATGTAAAGGGGCAATATTTAAAAGCAAAAATGATTCAACTTAACTAGTATTTTTTTTCATCAACACTTATCGATATTAACTCAACAGCAGATAGCCCTTCAATTTTTTTTATTTCTGACAAAAGCTGTTTTTTTTGCTTTTTAGCTCGAAAGGCAACAGATGAGTTTTTTGCCACAAGAAAGACAGTTTTATCTTCAATTAAACAAAGAGAGAGCCCAGCAAGCTCTTTAGGAAGAAACGCCTTTAGAAGCTGGTTAAAGTGATTGTGAGACTTCGCCTTTTCAAATAAAAGACCCAGGCTGCCAGTGGGCGTAAAATTTGTAGGGTTTTCTTTTGTTTTATCTTGCATATATGAGAAAATACCACAGTTTTGTCAACTAATGTTTTGTTCTTCAATGAGTATTATAAATAATGTTTTATCAAAGATTGTTGGGTCGCGCAATGATCGGCTTATAAAAAAATACAGCACTCAGGTTGCTAAAATAAATTCTCTAGAAGAAGATATGCAGTCTTTGAGTGATGACGAGCTATCCTCAACAACCAATAAGCTCAAGCAACGTATTCAAAATAAAGAGAGTCTTGATAGCATTCTTCCTGAGGCGTTTGCTATTGTTAGAGAGGCTAGCCAAAGAACTCTTGGTTTAAGGCATTATGATGTTCAGCTCATTGGTGGAATGGTTCTTCATGAAGGGTGTATTTCAGAAATGGGCACCGGTGAGGGAAAGACTCTTGTTGCAACGCTACCAGCCTATGTTAATGCTATTTGTGGGCACAAAGTTCACATCGTAACAGTGAACGACTATTTGGCCTCAAGAGACGCCGAATGGATGGGAAGAGTGTTTTCTTTCTTGGGGCTTACTGTAGGAGTCTCTATTTCAGGCATGTCAGGAGAAGAAAAACAACAAGCGTATTCGTGCGACATAACATATGCAACGAACAATGAGCTTGGTTTTGACTATCTTCGAGACAACATGGCCTTTTCAAGTGATCAAAAAATGCTACAAGACCTTTCTTTTGCAATTATCGATGAGGTTGATTCAATATTGATTGATGAAGCGAGAACTCCCCTTGTTATTTCAGGCCCAACTGGAGATCATGGCGAAGTTTATAAGTTAATAAATACTATGATTCCAAAATTTACTCTTCAAATTGAAGAGGGCCAAGGAAAGGAAGCAGTGATTGTTACTCATGGAGATTACACGGTTGACGAGAAGCATAAACAGGTTTTTTTGAGTGATGATGGTCATGTTAAGGCTGAAGACATGCTAATTGAGGCAGGCGCATTAACAGAAGGGTCAAGTCTATATGATGCAAGTAATATTATTTTATTACAACATCTTATTTCTGGACTCAGAGCCCATGTGTTATTTAAAAAAAATGTGCACTATATTGTTAAAAATGATGAAGTAGTTATTGTAGATGAGTTTACTGGAAGAACCATGGAGGGAAGAAGGTGGTCAGAGGGTCTTCATCAGGCTATAGAAGCCAAAGAACATGTTAGCATCAAACAAGAAAATCAAACCTTAGCGTCAATAACGTATCAAAACTATTTCAGGCTATATGATAAGCTCTCTGGCATGACAGGAACTGCTGAGACAGAAGCTACTGAGCTACAAGATATTTATGGTCTTGAGGTAGTTGTAGTTCCACCAAATACTGCTTCAGCCAGAACAGACCTGTCAGACTTGATTTATGGAACTATGGAAGAAAAGCTTGACTCAGTTCTAAATGATATTGTTGATTGCCAGGCAAGGATGCAGCCAGTTCTTGTAGGAACAAGTAGCATCGAAAGCTCAGAAAGTGTATCTGCCATTCTTCAGAAAAACAAAATTAAACATGAAATCCTTAATGCAAAACAGCACGAGCGAGAGGCTGAAATAGTTGCAAATGCAGGAGCCCCTGGCGCAGTGACAATTTCTACAAATATGGCTGGACGTGGAACAGATATTGTTCTTGGGGGAAGGCTCTTAGAGGGCGCAAGCGAGAAAGAAAATCAGGCCTGGTCTGAAAGGCATGATTCTGTAATTAGGGCTGGCGGACTTCACATTATAGGAACAGAAAGAAATGAGTCTCGAAGAGTTGATAACCAGCTCAGAGGGCGAGCAGGAAGACAGGGAGATGTTGGCTCTACCCGCTTCTATTTGTCATTAGAAGATAGCCTGATGAAAATATTCGCTTCTGAAAAAACAGCCGCCATGATGAAAAAATTAGGAATGAAAGAAGGAGAGGCGCTTGAGCATAGCTGGCTAAACAGAACTATTGCTAATGCCCAGAAAAAAGTTGAAGGAATGCATTATGACGCTCGAAAACACCTTCTTGAATATGATGATGTCGCAAATGACCAGCGTAAAGTTGTTTATGAGTTAAGAGATGAACTAATGGGAAAAGACGATGTTCGCGAGCGTTTTGAAACCATAAGGGACGAGGTAATCAGCGATCTTTTTGCGCAACATATCTCCCCGCAAGTTCTAGAAGATGATTGGGATGTTGAGGGCCTCAAAAATACCTTGCTTGCCTCATTTGGAACAGATTTGCCACTTCAAGGAATGATAAATGAGGGGATGGATGTTGACGAAATACTTAGAATGATTCAAAAGGGCTTTGCGAAATCACATGAAGTCAAAGAGCAGGTAATTGGAACAGACTCCATGAGAACATTTGAAAAAGCTGTTATGCTGAGAGCCCTTGATCATCACTGGAAAGAGCATCTGGCTGTCATGGACCAGCTCAGACAAAGCGTTAATTTGCGTGGATATGGACAGAAGAACCCAGTTCAGGAATATAAGCGAGAGTCTTTTGATATGTTTACCGAGCTTCTTGATACCATAAATATTGAAATTGTTAAGGCTCTTAGCAGCGTAAAGCTTGAACAGGTAGCTCCCCAGCAAAAAGAGATTACAGAAGAAAGAGCCAAAGATAAAAACCCTGCTTCACCGCAAAGAGAAGCAGCTCACGCTCATAGGGCTCCTGCTATTCAAAGGCCCAAAAAAAATCTAAAGGTGGGCAGAAATGATCCATGTCCATGTGGATCAGGCAAAAAATACAAGCAATGCCATGGTTAATGCGGTAACTTTTTTGCTTCTAGTTCGCTGATGAGTCAAATTAAGCTGACAAAGCCAGATGATTGGCACATTCATTTAAGACAAGGTCAGGCAATGATTTCGGTTGTAGGAATGACAGCAAGGCAGATGGGCAGAGCAATTGTAATGCCAAATTTGTCACCACCAGTCAAAACTGCAGAACAGGCTATAGCTTATCGTGAAAAAATTATAAGTGCACTTCCCAGAGAGTCAGATTTTAATCCCTTAATGACCATATACCTTACAGATAATACAACAAAACAAGATATTATTGATGCAAGCAATGAAGAGCATGTGTATGCAGTGAAACTCTATCCAGCTGGAGCAACAACAAATTCAGACAGTGGAGTAACTAACTTGCTAAATGTCTACCCAGTTCTTGAGCAAATGCAAAAAGAAGGTATTCCACTATTGGTCCATGGAGAGGTAACCCATGCTGATATAGATATTTTTGATCGAGAAGCAGTATTTATTGAGACTATTCTTAAGCCTCTCACAAATAAGTTTCCTGAACTTAAAATAGTTTTAGAACACATTACAACTAAGGACTCTGTTGATTTTGTTCTAGAGTCAAGCTCTAAAATAGGGGCGACAATTACAGCCCATCACCTTCTAGCTAACAGAAACCATATGCTTGTTGGAGGCATTAAGCCCCATTATTATTGCTTGCCTGTTCTTAAAAGAAAGACCCCTCATCAAGACGCTTTAATAGAGGCTGTAATCTCTGGAAATCCTAAGTTTTTTCTAGGAACTGATTCAGCTCCTCACTACCAATATGAAAAAGAGGCTGCTTGTGGGTGTGCTGGAGTGTTTAGTGCACATGCTGCGATTGAGCTGTATGCAGAGGTATTTGAAAAGGCGAATAAGCTCGAAAGGCTAGAGGCCTTTGCATCACACTTTGGAGCGGATTTTTATGGCTTAACACGAAACACTGAAACAATTACCCTTGAAAAAAATTCTTGGACGGTTCCAAAGAGTTATAACTTTTCTGACTCTAAAGTGATTCCTTTTTTTGCAGGAGAAGAGCTTTCGTGGAAGCACAAAGCATCAAAAGATTAGGATGTAAAAAATAACCTGCTTTTTTTGACATCTTTTTGTATTTGATTCTTAAGCTCATCGAAAGAGCTAAATTTTTTTTCATCTCGACACTTTTGTCTAAAAATAACATTAACATAATCGCCATAGATTTCTTGATCAAAATCAAAGATAAAAACCTCTAAAAGGGTTTTTGTGCCGCCGATCGTAGGACGCTTTCCAACATTACAAACTCCTATATGAGTTTGTGAGCCATGCTCTACATGAACACTATATACTCCTAAAACTGGACTAAGCTTTCTTTTTATGCCTATGTTTGCTGTAGGAAAACCTATAGTTCTGCCCATTTTTTCTCCATTAGCAACTTTACCGCTTATTGAAAAAGGCCTTCCCAAAAAAACTTCAGCAGTTTTAAAGTCTCCTTCAGTAAGCAGCTTCCTAATTTCTGAGCTGCTTACACGACGCCCACCAATTGACACCGCATTAATTTTTTCTATAGCAAAGTTTTTTTCTATGGACATTTTTTTTAGCATTGAAAAATCACCTTCACGCCCAATTCCAAAACGAAAATCGTCTCCAATAAAGCAGTGACGCATGCCAATTTTTTTAAGCAGTATTTTATTGACAAAGTCAGTAGCGCTGAGTTCAGAAAACGACTTGCTAAACCTAATTAAAAGATGCTTGTCGACTCCAAGCGACTCAAGAAGCAAATGTTTATCCCTGAAGTTGTTAATTCTTGCTTTTGGTCTGCCAAAAAAAGTTTCTGGCGTTACAGAAAAGGAAATAACCAGAGACGGAAGACCTCGTTCTTTGGATTTTTGTACAAGCTTTTTCAGTATTTCTTGATGGCCAGCGTGAACACCATCAAAGTTTCCAATGGTTAGGACACACCCAGATAGGTTTTTAAGATTGTGAAGCCCTCTAATTAATTCCATAAGCGTATTTTACTGTTGATAATATTCTTTTACTAATTTTTAAAGAGACTGAATTATTTTTTTTACAGGTGCAGGCACCCCTTTAGTTAGGGAGGTTGTTGGAAAATAGTTTTTAGAGCTTCCAGGCGAGTCTATTATTATTGGTGTAATCCATAAATTATAGTGAGAGAAGGTGTGTTTGAATTTTTCAAGTCGCCTGAGAATAGTTGCGCTTCTATTATGTCTTTTAATTGCTTTTGAGACTATTTTGCTCTTGTCTTGACACTCTTCAAAGCTCCAAAGCCCTCCCCAAATCCCAGAACTAGGCCTTTTTGCAAGAAAAATCTCATTTTTTTCATTGACATAAACCAGAAAAACCAAGTTTTTTTCAGGTTTTGAAGGCCTCTTTATTTTTTTCTCTGGAAAGTACAGCTGTTCATTATTTATAAAAGCTTCACAGTGTCGTGAGATTGGGCAAATACTGCAATTTGGGTTTTTTGGCGTACAAACTGTTGCTCCAATATCCATTATTGCCTGAGTATAAACTGCATTTTTTTCTGAAGGAGTATGCAGCCTTGCTAGTCTCCAAAGCTCCTTCACAACAGTTGTTTTTGAGTAATGCCCTTTTACCCTGTGGTATCTTGCAAGAACCCTTTTAACATTGCCATCAAGTATTGACGCTTCAAGGTTACTTCCTAGTGACAAAATTGCGCCAGCGGTAGAGGGCCCTATTCCGGGTAAAGCAACAATTTCGGAGTGACTTTTGGGAAATACACCGCCGTACTGAGACGATATTATTTTTGCAGTTTTATGAAGGTTTCGAGCTCGGCTATAATATCCAAGCCCGGCCCAAAGCGCCATAACCTTGTCTTCTCTGGCTCTAGCTAGTGCGCTCATGTCTGGAAAAGCCTTAATGAAGGCATTAAAGTATCCTATAACCGTTACAACCTGGGTTTGTTGGAGCATGACTTCAGAAAGCCAAATATGGTAAATATTGGGCGGAGAGGACTGCCATGGAAGATTTTTTCTTCCATTGTCCTCAAACCAAATTAATAGTTCCCTTGCTAGCTCTGTCACTTTTATAAATCAAGCGGATTTAATGGGTTTATTGTCGCCATAAACGGAAGCTTAAGGTCTTCGTTAGTAACCTGGTATACGCTTCCTATCCAGTTGTTGATAATTGCGCTAGCACTGTCATGCCAGGTATTGTCGATTGTTTTCATGACTAGCTTCTCTGGAAATTCTTTGATAGTGGCTGAGTTATTTTCAAGTCTTGATTTATACTCATCTAGAATGGCGCAGTTTTGTGGCGACAAATAGTTCGATGGAAAAGGTGGGTAGTCTGAACGAGCACCTTCCAAATATAAAGAGACTTCTCTTTTGAACTCTTTAAGAAGACTAATTGAGTCATATTCTGGATGGCCTTGAAAAAAAACAAGTCGAAACTGATCTTGGCTTACAGCTAAATGAACCCCAACTCCGCTTGAAGCCAACACCTTTGCTCCAGCCTTTTCGAACTGAGCCTCTGAGATTCCATTAAAGCGAGAGTGTGGAATATCAAAACGAGTATTTACACCTTTAACTAGAGGATGCGACCTATCAATCACTTTATGAGGGAAAACGCCCCAGTGTTTTTTACCATTAGGCGTACGTTTTTGAGAGTACATAAACTCTAAAACAGCATGTGTAGCAAGGCAAGAACAAAGGGTTGAGGTAACATTTTCATAAGACCATTCAACTACTTGGCGAAGCTCTTTATAAAAAGGGGCTCTTTCAAGGTCAGGATGTGACACATTTGCCCCGGATATAATGAGAGCATCAAGGCCCTGAGACTTGATTTCATCAAACGTTTTGTAATGCTTTTCAATATGTTTGGTAGCGGTCACGCCTCTTTTAATGCTCTTAATAGAAAAAGGATGTATGAAAAACTGAGCAACCTGGTTAGAGTGACCAATGAGTCGAAAAAACTGCCTCTCTGTTGCCTCGAGTGCAGAGTCAGGCATCATATTTAAAAGTCCAATATGAAGCTCTCTTATGTCTTGATGGGCCGCCCTATCTTTAGAGAGAATTGTCTCCCCTTGTTGCTTAAGGCGTTCAAAAGAAGGCAGTGAGGAGTGTGCTATTAGTGGCATTTTAATTAAGAGCGCTAGAAATTAGACTAAGGACATCGTTGGAAGAGTCGCAATTGTGAAGATCATCGCTTTTTATAGTGCATCCATATTTATCTGCAAGGCCAGAATATTTTACAAGTCTATCTTCAATAAGTTTTGGAAAAACCCAGCCAACAAAAGAGTCTGGGTTAATTTGAGCAGCATACTCTAAATTATTTTCAGCAAGGTATTCCCTTAGGGAGGTTTCAAAAAAAATAGGGCTATAGTACATTGGCTTGGGATTTTCTTTAGCCCGCTCAACAAGAGCGCGCTCATTCTCTTTGCTGGTTTTAATATAAATTATAAGTGTGTTGTCAGACAACAATTTAAAAAGCTTTGGGTCATCAAGTTCGCAAAGGCTTCCACCTGCATCATTTATAAAGTGGCCAAACCCCTTCGCTTGTGATTTTTCAATGAACTCTGGCACTTCATACATGGCCTTTTTTTCTGCTTCAAGAAACAAATGTTGTCGTCTAACGAACTCATTAAATGGCAGTCCTCCCTCTTCAGGGTTCCCAACTTTTCCAAGAAAAGCAGAAATTGGCTCTAGGTTATCAAACGTAACTTGACTATTGACACTAATTGAGTCATTGTCTAAAAGTGCTTTAAGGGAGCTATTGGAGCGCATCTTGTTAGAAATATTTGAAATAATTTCTTCGTTCAGATGAGTAGTGCCAATTCGGTAGTCTCCAGAAAAATGAAACCAGTCACCCTCTCCTCCAATGAGTTTTGCAAGATGAGTTTTTCCAACACCTGACATGCCCAAAAGAGTGATACACTTGTTTTTACTGGCCAGAAAGCCTTTTGCTGAGATCATTTTATAAGCCCATCTTCTTTAAAGTAATCGATCAATTCTTGCAAAGTTTTCGTTCATTTTTTTATACTATTTAACTGGTAAGCTCAATGTGATAAGAGCTAAATTTTCTCATATTGAGTACGCCGCTATCAAGCAACAAATACTGTCCCTTGATTCCATCCAAAACCCCTGAAATACTTGGGGTCTTATCAAAATTTAAGGAAACAATCTTGGTGGGATATTTTAGCACAGGGTAGTTGATATTCAGCATCTCGTCATCCAACTGTTTCGCTTCTAGGTGATTAATAAGCTCAGGAATTTTTTCTAAAAGCCCATTTTTTATTTCGAGCAAGTCCGTTGGTTCAACTTCATTTTTCAGCATTTTGCGCCAGTTTGTCTTATCCGCTATAAAGGGCTTTAGTGCTGATTCTATCTGACCAGAATCAATTCGTGAATTTACTTTAAGAATAGGCAGCGCGCTAATTGCTCCTTGGTCAATCCACCTGCCAGGCATATTGCTTGCTCGAGTTATTCCAACCTTTGGCCCTGAAGAGTTTGCTAAATAGACAATATGTGGAGAAAAGCAATTCGATAGGCCCCACTGAGGCTCACGACAGGTGCCAAGATGATAATGACATGTTTCAGGTTTCATGATGCACATATCACACCTAGCAAGAGACCTGGCGCAAGGAAAGCAGTATCCCTGTGAGAAGCTTTTACTCGTTCTATTGCCGCAATTGGAGCAGGATATATCGCCAATAAAGGTAAGCTTTATTGGCTTTCCTATCAGCGAGTTCATTTCAACTACTTCTCTTCCAATGGGCAAAGAATAGGTTGCTCTAAGGTCGACCAAAGCAGTTTTCATCATCTTGATTGGGCCAGCTAGTTGCATAAAATTGTCTGAATTTCCTGATATTTAAAAGCAGCCTTAGTCATTATCTTATTAGGAATAATGGGGGCGGGAGGAGCCTTATTCCATTCAAGCGTTTCCAGGTAGTCCCTGATAATTTGCTTATCAAAACTTTTTGGACTTTCTCCCGGCAAATAGTCTGACAACGACCAAAATCTTGAAGAGTCTGGAGTTAATGCTTCGTCCATCAAGGTGAGCTGGTTGTTTGAGTCCAGACCAAACTCAAATTTTGTGTCAGCAATAATGATGCCTCTATCAGAGGCGTGTTTAGAGGCATAATTATAGATTTCAAGGCTTTTGTTCCTGACTTGTTGTGCTAGGTCTGCTCCAACCAAGGCCTCTGTGTCAGCAAATGAAATATTAGCATCATGCTCTCCAGCCGCTGCTTTTGAGGACGGGGTATAGATCGGATTTGCGAGCTTTTCACCCAGCTTAAGCCTGGAGGGAAGGCTGATGCCACAAACGGATCCAAGGCTTAAATACTCCTTCCAGCTAGAGCCAATAATATAGCCCCTAACAACAGCTTCAATTGGGAGAGGCTTTAGTTTTTTAACCACAATTGCTCGCCCTTCAAGCGCTTTTGATTCGGCAGCAGGGAGAACTTCATCCAGCGAAATCCCTGTCAGATGGTTTTGAATGATATGACCTGTCTTATCAAACCAGTAATTAGCGATTGAGGTCAGAATTTTCCCTTTGTTGAGAATGGGCTGGTCAAATATAACATCAAATGCAGATAGTCGATCCGAAGCAACAATTAACATGTTGTGCTTATCAATATCATACATATCTCTTACTTTGCCCTGATGAATCAGTGCAAGAGGTAATTCTATGTGTGGACTAGCAGGCATATCGATAAACTAAAGTCTGAATACTTTATTTTAATCCATTGAGGCAGGTTTTTGTCCGGTTGCTAGTGATAGAGAACTATTTTATATTAAGCTCAAAAAGTATTCTTTTCGCTTTTTTTTGAAAGCTAGACATTTTGTTATTAGGAACATCAGATCTTTTTTCTAGCTTAATTTTTTCAGCATCCTTATGAACGCCATTAATCCGAATTTCATAGTGAAGATGCGGCCCAGTCGACATGCCTGTGCTTCCAACATAGCCAATCAGCTCGCCTTTTTTGACTCGATTTCCTGCCTTTAGTCCCTTTGCAAACTTAGATAAATGGGCATAAACTGTAACTAGTTCTGAGCCATGTTTTAAGTAGATTACATTTCCATAGCCTGACAATGTGGCAACATATTTCACTAGGCCTTTTGCTGGAGCATAAACAGGTGTTCCCGTGGGAGCAGCGAAATCAGTTCCTCGGTGTGGCCTATAGGTTTTAAGTTTTGGGTGCCAGCGCCTTTTTGAAAAGCCAGAGCTTATTCTGCTATATTTCACTGGGGCAAATGCAAAAGTATCGTTGATTGTCAGGCCATTTGAAGTGTAATATTTTTTTCTGCCTTGTGAGTCCTTATGGGAGAAAAGTGCGATTGTTTTTCTGTCTCCAATATAAATCATAGCCTCAGGAGTGTCGTCCCCGTTCCAAGACAAAACAAATCGATCTCCCTTCCTTAGGTCACGACTAAAGTCAATTTCCCATGAAAAATGGTCAACCATCATTTTTATAACTTCAGCGTCAACCCCCACCTTTTTAGCGTCATAGTTTAAAGATTTTTGAATTTTAATGACAGTATAGGTAATCTCGCTACCGGCCCGTGCGTCTTTCTTCTTCTCGTATGAAAAAGTGCTACCATCATAGTAAATATTTAGTGGATTATCATTGAGAGGGCTAAACACTATCTCTTTAAGCGAGTGATCATCATTTAGAATAATCCTAAATTTGTCTCCAGGATAAATATTGTTTAGCCTTTGAGCCCTCTTATCAGAGCTCATAAGCTTCGTTAACAAGTCTCCCGAGAGTCCGGTGCTAAAAAAGAATTTATAGAAAGCATCTCCTCTTGACACCTTGAAGCTAAAGTCGTGTTTTCCTCCAGCATGAGAGGGTGTGCATAGCAACAGAAGCGCCAAGAACAAGGAAGATAAAAAAGACTTTTGCATCAGTGGTGGTTTTAGTCGCCAGATCCTACAAACGATTGAGCTATTTGTCGAGAAAGCTGGTCATTTTCCACAACACTGTCTAGTGTGTCAAGATTTTGACAAGGGGCCTCGCATAGGGTTTTCTCTACAATTTCAGGGATATCCAGAAACCCTACTTTGTTTTCTAAGAATGCCTTAACCGCAACCTCGTTAGCAGCGTTCAGGGTTCCAGGCGCGCTTTTCCCCTGTTCCAAGGCCTCATATGCAAGCGCCAAGCATTTATATTTCCTCATTTCAGGCTGATGAAACTCAAGGGATTGTTCCTTCGTTAAATCAAGCGCTCCAACGCCAGAGCTATTTCTCCCAGGGTGAGAAAGCGCATAGGATATTGCGCTTCTCATATCTGGCAATCCAAGCTGAGAGAGAACGCTGCCATCATCAAAATAGACGAATGAATGAACAATGCTTTGAGGATGAACAATGACTTCAATCTGATTTGCCATGAGCCCAAATAAAAAACTTGCCTCAATAATTTCAAGGCCTTTGTTCATCATGGTTGCTGAATCAACTGAGATCTTTTTGCCCATTTTCCAGTTTGGATGATTGCATGCCTGTTCAGGAGTTACAGCCCCTAGTTTGTCAAATGATGTTTGTAAAAAGGGCCCACCTGATGCGGTGAGCTGTATTTTTGATAGTCCATCTCTACCTCCTTTGATGCATTGAAAAATGGCGCTATGTTCTGAGTCAACAGGAATAATTTCAGCGCCTGATTTTTTTGCTAGGGACATGAGTAGATTTCCGCCAAGAATTAGAGACTCTTTATTTGCTAACATAATTCGTTTGCCAGCCTTGGCAGCAGAAAAAGTTGATGACATGCCTGCTCCACCAACTATCGCAGCCATAACAAAGTCTGTCTTTGGATGGCCCGCTATCTTATCCAGGGAGGTTGTTCCAAATAACACTTCGACACCTGAAGGGGCAGCTGACCTGAGCTTTTCTGCTGAAGCCTCATTAGAAAGCACTGCAAAAGAGGGCTGGTGGTCTTTACAGATCTGAAGAAGGCCTTTCCAGTCTGAGTAGGCACTTACAGCAAAAACG
>CABXDP010000016.1 GCA_902511025.1 uncultured Gammaproteobacteria bacterium
TATCATAGCAACTCCATAGCTAGACTAGCTGAGCTATATAAAAATACACTGGGAAGCCTTAACCCTACGATTATGGTTCGTGGAGAGCAGATTTATTTGTCTAATCAGCATACCGCCAATCACATCAGGGCATTACTTTTGGCAGGTATTAGAGCAGTTTCGCTATGGAAAACTCAGGGCGGAAAGACCTGGCACTTGTTGCTTGGAAAAAAGAAAACACTGCAACATCTAAATTCGCTTGCAAATTAATCTATTCAGATTAAATGCTTGCATAATTCTAGGTGAGACTCTATAATTCGTGTTTTCTTAATTTAAGCATAATTTAATTATATGGCTAATTCAGCAGGTTCAAAAAAACGCGCAAGACAAGCAGTTAAGCGTAATAAACACAACTCTCAGATCAGAGCTAAAGTTCGTACTTTTATCAAAAAGGTGACTTATGCAATTGATGCTGGAGATAAAAAAGAGGCTACGAGTGGTTTTGCTGATATGCAGAAAAATATGGATCAAGCGGTCAGTAAGGGTTTAATTCATAAAAATCTTGCTGCTAGAAAAAAATCTCGCATTAGTGCTCAAATTAAAGCCCTATAAATAGGATTCAATTATAGGTTCACTTTTCGATTATTAAATCATTGCTATAATAAAACCCTCTCTGAGGGTTTTTTTATGTTTAAAGGTTTTTAAACGCTATGATTAATGAAAGCGATAAGTCATTATTTAGGTCAACTGTTGACCATCAGAAGCCACTTGATAAGGACAGCACCAAAGGGAATAACGCTATAAAAGTCAACTCAGATAAACCTTTTGAACATTATAGTTTTCTTTATGAGCCAAATATTTCTGGATCTCAAGAAGTTATTCATAATGTGGACGGCCTATCTCCAAAGACCCTTAAAAAGATGAAACAAGGCAATTTAGGCTTTACTCCATCTATTGATCTGCATGGATACAAAATAGAAGAAGCATGTCGATCTTTATCAGACTTTATTCACTTTCATTCGGATAAACGTTTTATTCAAATTATTCATGGAAAGGGATATCATTCTGATAGTGGTCTCTCAATTATGAAATCTCAAGTAGTTCATTACTTAAAACAACATCCAAATGTTCTAGCTTTTTGTTCTTGCCCCCAAAACATGGGTGGAACTGGCGCAGTATTTGTTCACTTAAAAGCAAATGTTTAATATTGAGGAAATCTATTCAGTCTCTGACTATATAAAGCTTTGTAAAAACGCAATTGAGAAAAACATACCCCAGTGCTTTGTTCAAGGAGAAATCTCTAACCTATCAAAGCCATCTTCTGGGCACTGGTATTTCACTCTTAAGGATAAAAATGGTCAAGTAAGGTGTGCTTTTTTTAGACTGAATCAAAGAAAAATACAATTTTCTCCTGAGAATGGCATGTCTGTAATCATTAGAGGGGCAACTACGCTCTACCCTCAAAGGGGTGATTTTCAACTCATAATTCAGCAGATGGAGCCTGCTGGGATTGGAAATCTTCAGCTGGCATTTGATCAGTTAAAAAACAAGTTAAGAATTGAAGGTCTTTTTGATTCAGAAAATAAAAAAGAAATCCCTTTATTCCCCAATACAATTGGAGTTGTTTCATCGGCAACAGGTGCAGTAATTAGAGATATTATCAAAGTATTAAAATTACGATACCCATTCGCAAAGATAATGCTTTATGACACTATAGTGCAAGGCGAAAATGCGCACAAAAAAATTATAAAAGCCCTTAAAGTAGCAGATCAATCTAAGCATTGTGACGTCATCATCATTGCGAGAGGGGGAGGCTCACTAGAGGACCTATGGGCATTTAATGAAGAAGACCTTGCAAGAGAGATACATAGATGCTCAACACCTATCATTAGCTCCATAGGGCATGAAACTGATACAACCATAGCAGACTTCGTGTCAGACCTTAGAGCGCCCACTCCTTCTGCTGCAGCTGTATCAGCAACTCCTGATATTAATACAATTCTATACAATGCCTCAAAACTCAAACAATATCTTTATGACTCAATAAAACAATCTATTGAATCAAGGAAAACTGCACTGACACTTCTCAAACTTAAAATTATTGATCCAAGCCAACAACTTCTTCTTAACGCTCAAAAACTTGATGAATACGAATTAAGATTATTAAAACTCAACAAATCAGTTGTTGATGACCACAAAGAACAGCTAAAGCATTTGTTTTCTCAATTAAAAGCTCTATCAGAAAACTTTATTAAAATGAATCAGAATGAGTTAACTAATTATGGAAATTCACTTAACCTGTTATCCCCTCTTAATACTTTATCCAGAGGCTATACAATCACTCAAAATGAAGAAGGAAAAATCATTACATCAATTAAAAAAATAAAGGCCGATGACTTAATTTTTAGTAAATTTCATGATGGCAAAGTTACTTCAAAAGTGATTAAGAAAGAGGATAATTAAAAGATATATTTTAAATAATTCAAATATGAAATCTGATGTAACACTGTTAAGGAGAATTGGCTCTATAAGCTATGATTTTTTCCTAGTATTTTCGTTTGTTTTCTTTGTTGCAGGTGTAGTGATTCTTGTCAATAATAAAGAACCAATTACAAATAGTTTTTTCTTTTTTTTGGTAACACTTCCCGCAATTTTTCTCTATTTTTCAATATCTTGGGTTAAAGGCAAGCAAACCCTTGGAATGCGAGCCTGGAAATTTGAAATTATTCAAAAAAATGGAGACAATATAACTTTCAAACAATCCTTCATTCGCTTTTCTTTGGCTCTAATATCTCTAGTCGGACTTGGAATAATCTTTCAATTTCTTAATAAAAACAGATTGCCAATTCATGACTACTATTCTAAAACATACCTTAGCTCTATCTACAAATAATATGACGCGTAATCATTTCATACTAATTTAATTTTGAAGACTATAAAACAAACAGGATTAGCTAGTTTTATCTACAGGAACAAAATCACTATAGCCTTGATTATTGTATTGATTGCATTAGTTAAGCAAAATATTTTTGAAAATAATTTTCCTTATGTTGTTCTCGAAAGGGAAAAATCAATCGATATGATTAAGGAAAATAATGTCAATTTAGCTAATGAAAATATAATTCTTGAGAGTAAGATTCAAGGCTTCACGGAAGAAGATTTAAATTTAATCGAATCTAAAGCAAGATTTAAGTATGGATTAATTAAAGAGGGAGAATATTTTTTTAAAGTGAATAGGATAGTTGAGACAGAAGCATTAACAGAAAATGATAATGCTACATTATAATTGAGTGAATTGATCAAAATAACCTGGGCGCACCCTCTTAAATATGAAAAAGGATAAATATTTTCTAGTCGTTCCAGCAAGTGGAATTGGCCAACGGATGAATTCCAGGATCCCAAAACAATATATAAAGCTTGGGAATGACTTGACCATTCTTGATCAGTCCCTTGAAGTTATGTTATCCAATGAAATAATCTCAGGATTTGTTGTTGCTTTAGACAAAAAAGACACTCACTTTAAATCTTCCCAGTTTGCAAAGGACTCCAGGCTGATTTCAATTGCAAGCGGCGGCAAAGAAAGATGTAATTCTGTTTTTAATGCATTAAGTGCCCTAGATCAAACTGCAAAACCAAGTGACTGGGTATTGGTTCATGATGCTGTAAGACCCTGCATTAAAAAAGAAGATGTTGTTAAGCTTATGGATGAGGTTGCAGATGATCAAGTGGGTGGCATTCTTTCAACTAGAGTATTTGATACAGTTAAACAAAAAAACAATAATGGACTTATTTTAACAATTGATAGACAAAAACTTCACTTAGCACAGACTCCTCAAATGTTTAGATATGGTATTTTGAAGGAGGCGGTTGAAAAAGCGGTTGAACGCAATCTTCATATTACTGATGAATCTGAGGCAGTTGAACGCCTCGGATATTCAATTAGAATTGTTGATGGATCATCGAGTAACATTAAAATTACGACTCAAAAAGATATAGACTTAGCTAATTATTTTTTAAAACAATTATGAATATTAAAACCGGTATTGGCCAAGACTCTCACCGATTTGAAAAAGAGAATGGAAAGCCATTATTGCTTGCTGGTATTGAATTTACGCATCCATTTGGATTAGAGGGAAATAGTGATGCTGATGTAGTTTTTCACTCAATAACTAATTCAATTTCAAGTGTGACTGGAATCAATATTCTTGGCAGTGTTGCAGACCAGCTTGCACAAAAAGGTCATAAAGATAGTAGTGAGTATTTGAATCTTGCTCTTAATGATTTGGGTGAATGGAAAATAAATCACATAGCAATTGCCATTGAGTGTCAAGTACCAAAAATATCCCCTCAAATTGACGCCATGAAAGAGAATATTGCCCAGATTTGTAAAATTAATATCTCTGATATTGGAATTACGGCAACTACCGGTGAAGATTTAACTGCATTTGGAAGAGGGGAAGGCATTCAAGTAATCACCATAATCACAGTAATAAAATCATGACTCTAATAGATAACCCAACTCGATCAAAGATAAAAAAAATCCACTTCATAGGCATTGGTGGCTCAGGTATGAGTGGCATCGCTGAAGTACTTGTTAATTTAGGTTATGAAATATCAGGGTCTGACATTCAATCGAGCACTACGACAGAAAAACTTGAAAAACTTGGCTGTACCATCCACTATTCACAAAAAGCTGAAAATGTAATTGGTAAACAGGCTGTCGTAGTCTCCTCAGCAATCAACAAAAATAATCCTGAACTTCAGGAAGCACGGCATCAGAAATTATTAATAGTACCAAGGGCAGAAATGTTAGGAGAATTGATGCGGTTTCGATTTGGGATTGCGGTCTCTGGAACCCACGGCAAAACAACTACCACTAGCCTTATCGTTCATATTATGAGTGAGGCAAAACTTGATCCCACCTATATCATTGGTGGAATTATCAATGCAACGGGTATGAATGCAAAATTAGGAAAGAGTGAATATCTAATTGCCGAGGCTGATGAGAGTGATGCCTCATTTCTTCATCTTCAACCTATGTTAAGCGTAATCACCAATATAGATGAAGATCATATGGAAACCTATAATCATAACTACGCCAAATTGACAGAAACTTTTATTAACTTTACATCAAACCTTCCATTCTATGGGATTTGCGTTGCCTGTACTGATGATAAGGGAGTCCAAGATATTCTAAAAAAGATTCATAGACCGGTACTTAGTTATGGCTTTGACAACGAAGCAGATGTAAAGGCCTCAAATATTGCGCAAGACAAAATGAAAATGATGTTCGATGTAAGTTGTAAAAAATATCAAAAAAACTTTCCAGTTTCTCTCAATTTAATTGGCAAACATAATATTTTAAATGCACTGGCAGCAATTAGTGTTTCATTAGAGCTTGATATTAGTATTAAAGATATACAAAAAGCCCTGTCTCATTTCAGTGGAGTATCTAGAAGACTAGATTATCATCAGGAACTTACTATTAATAATCAAAATATTCCTTTATTTGATGATTATGGACATCATCCAAATGAAATTTCAGAAGTTTTTAGCACACTAAGGAATACTTTTCCAGAGAAAAGACTTGTTGTCATTTTCCAGCCCCATCGATACTCTCGAACAAGGGATCTTTTTAATGAATTTGTAAGCAGTCTATCTAAGGTTGATGCACTGATACTGCTCAATATATATTCAGCAAATGAAGCGCCAATTAATACAATAAGTTCATCAACACTTGCTGATTCAATAAGAAGAAGGAGTTCGATAGACCCTATTGTTGCTAAAGATATTGCTGAAATCATTGAAATAATTCCGAATATTAGTTTAGAAAATGATGTGATTCTTACCCTTGGTGCGGGTGATGTAAACAAAATTCCACATCAACTTAAAGAGCATTTTTGTTGAGCTGGCCGAATGCTGAAATATAATGAGCCAATGTCAAAACACTGTTCTCTGAGATCTGGAGGAGAGACAAGTCAATTTTTTCAACCCGTTGACATACAAGAGCTTTCAGCCTTTTTAAAAAGCAATACAAAACCAATCCTTATGGTTGGCTTAGGAAGTAATCTTTTGGTTCGCGATAAGGGCTTTAAAGGCGTTACAGTTCATACGAAAAATTTAAAAGAACTGACTATTTCTGATAACTCTATTGAATCCGGCGCTGGAACTTCTCTAGCTAAGCTATCAAGGTTTGCTTTAGCTAATTTTAAGTATGGTGCTGAATTCCTCAGCGCAATACCTGGATCAGTTGGTGGAGCACTTGCAATGAATGCCGGTGCATTTGGTTCTGAAATTTGGAAATATGTCGTGTCTGTGAAAACAATGAATTTTTCAGGTGAAATTCAAGATAGATTCCCTGGTGATTTTGAAATCTCATATCGATCTACTGTTCACAAGAACAGTAATGAATTTTTTGTCAGTGCTGTTTTTAATTTTAATTTGGAAAAACAAAATGATAATGTAGGTGAACTTCTAAAAAAGAGAAACTCTACTCAACCTATTGGACTGCCAAGTTGTGGCAGTGTGTTTAAGAATCCAAAGAATCACTTTGCCGCACAACTGATTGAGTCGAGTGGACTAAAAGGTTATTGTATTGGAGGAGCTTGCGTTTCTGAAAAGCATGCAAACTATATTATCAATCAGAATAATGCTACTGCGATGGATATTGAAAAATTGATAGCTCATATTCAAGATACAATCAAGCAAAAATTCAACATAGAACTCGAAACCGAAATAATAATTATATGATTGCTGTTTTAATGGGGGGTTACTCTGCAGAAAGAGAAATATCTCTTCTGAGTGGGAATGCTGTTTACCAGGCTCTTATTGATAGCAAAATTGACTGCTTTTCATTTGATTTGAATGATAAAAATCTTGATGAGCTCTGGAAGATGAAGTTTAATAAGGCATTTATTGTGCTTCATGGCAGAGGAGGTGAAGATGGATTTATACAATCTGAGCTCAATAAAAAAAATATTCCATTTACAGGCTCAAATGCAAAATCATCAGCTTTATGTATGGATAAAGCTATAACAAAAGATTTGTGGAAAAAACATAGTCTGCCCATCTCTGAGTCAATCGTTGTAACAAAAGGAGATACTCTGGAATCTATTTCTTTTCCATTACCGTGGGCAGTCAAGCCAACCCTAGAAGGTTCTAGTATTGGAATCACTCAAGTAAAAAACGAATCAGAACTTGATTCCGCTCTCGAGGAAGCTTTTAAATACGGCAATCAAGCATTAGTTGAGCAGTGGATTGATGGTGATGAATATACTGTTTCAATATTAAATAATAATGCTCTTCCTAGTATCAAGATAACCTCCGATCATGATATTTATGATTATCATTCAAAATACTTTAGCAGTAAAACACAATACCTTTGCCCTTCAGATTTAACTAGTCAGCAAGAGCTTAACCTTCAAAATATTGCACTAGAAGCATTCAATTTAACAGGCGCTTCTGGCTGGGGACGTGTTGACTTCATTCTAGATAAAGACAGAAGCCCTTTTCTTTTAGAAATCAATACAGTTCCTGGAATGACTTCTCACTCACTAGTACCAATGGCAGCAAAGGCATCTAATATGAGCTTTAATGATTTAGTTATCAGAATTCTTAATGGCTAAGGAAAAAACAAATCAAGCAAAAAAACAAAAAACACCCTTAGCAAGTGTTGTTAAAAATCTAGCTAAAAAACTAGCTTATTTAGTGTTATCCCTTGCTTTAATTTTTGTTATTTATTTAGTTGATCGCTCAAAACTTTTAGATCCAAGAATTTCCTGGGAGATTAATGGAGAATTAATTACAGATGCCCAGCGATATGAAGATTTAATTGAACCACTAATGAATAATAAATATCTGATAAATCTGACTCAAATAAAAGAAAAGCTAACAAAGAGTCAACGGATTTCTAATGCTGACGCTGAAAGGATTTTTTGGAATCAAATCAAAGTATCCATCCAAGAGCATGATATTGCCATGCGCTGGGGATCAGAGGGCTATATCTCATCAAAAGGTGTTCTATTTAAACCCAACCAAACTATCAGCTCAGTTGCACCTCTAGGGCTTTTTTCAGAGTCCATTGCCACTAAAGCTTTCTTTGACTTCAGGCAATATCAAGCAATTTTAGAGCCAGTTAAAATCTCTACCTTTAAAAGAACATCAATTGATGAATTAACACTTGAAAACAATATAAAAATTATCTTAGGACACCAAAAACAAAATGAACGATTAAAGACATTTGTTCAGTCTTATGAGCAACTAAAAAAATATAAAAAGATTAGGACAAGAGGAATTTTTGATATGAGATATCCTAATGGTTTTGCGCTGAGTTATTTGCCAGAATAACCCTATAGCATAGTGCAAAGCTAATTGCCATCCAGTAAACAATCAAACCCATAACAAACCAAAAGAAAACTTCACCTACTCCCAAAAGAATTGTCAAGCCAAGTAATATAGCTGGAACTCCTAATTTAATAATGAGAACGCTAAACTGAATGCCTAGAGTGAGTTTATTTTTCTTGAAGGACGCATCATTTGCTAAACCGACTAGGTTAAGTGACATGGGAATGAGAAGGAAATAAACAATAGGGACTAAAAAAAGGTGAAATGAAAATTGGAAACTGTGTTGCTATTGATAAAAATAAGAATAATAGAAAAAAACGACCCAACCTTAGACTTGGAAAAACGACGCCAAGTCTTGCAACTGAATTTTCGCCAGAGACAACCAAACGATAGATATTGATAATAAGCGCCATGTATGCATAGTCAAACATTAACAAATACAACTCATAGAACCTCGGATACTCTTGAACTTCACCTACACCGAATAATTGTGCTTGAAGAATCACAATTAATTCGGGCAATATTGTTATGAAAGGGATAGCCGCAAGTAGAGGGAATATACTCACTTCTAGTAATTTTTGCAAATTAGAGAAAGAGAAAGCTAGGGTTGCGAGAATTGTTTGTCTTATAGGAATATTATTCATGATAAATTTGAATTTACGACATTAATTGTAATA
Organism: uncultured Gammaproteobacteria bacterium; assembly: GCA_902511025.1. Classification (GTDB taxonomy): domain Bacteria; phylum Pseudomonadota; class Gammaproteobacteria; order PS1; family Pseudothioglobaceae; genus Pseudothioglobus. Next base: position 9,000 of record CABXDP010000016.1, read on the forward strand.
GTTAGCTTATCTCCAGGTTGCAAAATATCTTTCTCATTTAAGTCATTCCAATCTCTGATCTGTGAAACTTTAACTTTGTACCTCTGAGCGATTAAAGAAAGGTTATCACCACTTTTAACGGTATAGACTATATTTCTGTTTATATCTATTCCAGTATGTGTTATTTTAGCTAACTCTGTCTTCTCTTTATCATCAATCAAAATAACTAACTCTTTACCAATCGAGAGAGGAGCAGTTGGCACTATTTTGTTCCACCTAACAAGCTCATTAACAGTAACACTAAAATCTTGTGAAATCTTCCATAGACTATCGCCAGAGACAACTTTATAGATTAATTTTTCTGAATTTTTGGATGCATTTAATCTACTATTTTCTCTTTGATCATCAGATAACGAATAATAGTCTTCGCTCTCTCTAGCCAAAGGCACAATAAGGTAACTGTTAGCTCTGATTAAGTTGCCTTTAATTTCATTTACACTCTGAATTTGATGAATTGTAGTATTAAAGTTTTGAGCAATAACACCTAAACTGTCGCCCTCTTTCACTTTATAACGAGTCCAACTTACCTTTGGTCTATTTTTCTGGTTGGACAAAACCTCCTTGAAGTCACCTACTACATCAATTGGCAACAAAATTGTATAAGGCAGAGCCTCAGGTGTTGCCCATCTCTTTAGTCCAGGATTAAAAGAGTAAATTTCATCAATACTTAAGTTGGTCCACTGAGCAATCAAGGCTAAGTCAAACTGAGACTCAAGCTTGACCGACTCCAGGTATGGCTTGTTTTCAATGCTTAAGAGTTTTTGATTATAGCGCGCAGGGTCTTTTAAGACTTTAGCTATTGCTAAAAGTTTTGGAACATATTTTTCAGTCTCTTTTGGCAAGTCTAAACTCCAATAGTCAGTTTTCTTACCCTGCTTTATATTTTTATCTATAGCCCTTTGAACTCTTCCTGGTCCAGCATTATAGGCTGCAATAGAGAGAAGCCAATCCCCTTCAAACATTTGATTTAAATCCTTTAAATAATGAAGTGCTGCCTTTGTTGAAGCCAGCACGTCTCTTCGATCTTCATACCACCAATCTTCCTCAAGGCCATACATTCTTCCTGTTGAAGGTATAAATTGCCAAATTCCAGTTGCTGTACCATGAGAATATGAGAAAGGATAATAATCCGACTCGACGATTGGCAGCAATGCTATTTCAATCGGCAACTGTTCCTTCTCAACCTCAGAAATCACAAGGTAAAGGAATGGCTTGGCCCGTTTAGAAATGCTAGCTAAGTAGTCTGGTCGCTGAGTGATCCAATTAATATGACTCTGAACTCTAGAATTATCATCAACTCTAATTTCTTGCTGATTGGCAATAACTTTCCATAAGTCCTTATCTTCAGAAGAATAACTACTGTTTAACGTATCAGTCTCAAAAATAGCTAATTTATTACTACCCACTAAGTTCTGGCAACCAGACAAAACCATAACAACGATCAAAAGTAAGGATCTCAAAAACACTACTAAGATTTACTGGAACATTCAGGAGAATCAGGCGCTGCTTTTCGCTTCTCCCATTCTTTTAGCGTATAGGTGTGCATTGCTAAAGCATGGATATGTTTTAGTTCATCAGAAAAAAAGCTTGTTAATAAAACGATGTCTATCGATCAGCTTCATTTCGTCAAAATTCGAACTTACAACAACAATCTTGAAGTGAGACTCAGTTGCAGGCCCCGAGTGCTGGCTTGATTCATTAACTACTTCAAAGTACTCTGGCTTAAGTGCCAGCAGTAATTGATCTTCAAGGTGATTTTGCATACTAGTCATCGGATACACTCACATTTGCATACTCAAAAGAGTCAGAAAAGAAATTTTCTTTGCTGAGTTTGTTCTCAATACAGCTCTTTGCAGCGGCTTTAACCATAACTGGAGGTCCACAAGCATAGACCTCAAAATCAACCAAATTCTCAAAATCATTCATGACAGCCTCATGCACAAATCCTGATTTACCAGTCCAAGAACTACCCGGCTCTGACAATACTGGAATATAGTTAATATTAGCATGTTTTTCATTCCACTCTGACGGCAGATTTAAATAAAAATCTTGCTCAGTGCGAACACCCCAATACAAATGAATAGTTCTGGTTGAATTCATCAATATTAAATGCTCAATGATTGCTTTAATTGGGCCAAATCCAGTGCCGCCAGCAATAAAAATAATTGGACAATCACTATCATCTCTCAGAAAGAAACTGCCCTTAGGTCCCTCAATCCTTAAAATTGTTTTCTCAGTCAAAGTATTGAATACAAAGTTTGTGAACTGTCCTCCTTCAACCAAACGCACGTGAAGTTCAAGTAAATTTGAATTGACCGGAGCATTAGCAATTGAAAAAGCCCTAGGCTCAAAGTCAGGGTGCTCAATATCAAGGTACTGACCCGCTAAATATTGAAGAGATTGAGATCCAGGGATTTTTAAAATGAGTTGAATGACATCATGATTTAAATGATTGACCTCTTCAACACGACAAGGCATACTTCGTATCTGAATATTGGCAAGAGAGTCTAACTCATCAACCGCAATATACAAATCACTCTTAGCTTTGCATTGACACAATAGAGCAATATTGGCATCACGATCTTCCTCAGTTATCGCCTCAGGTGTTGGCCCATCATAATTGATTTCACCATTCAGAATAACAGCTTTACACTGGCCGCAAAATCCATTTTGACATCCGTACGGAAAGTTAAACCCATTATTTAGAGCGCCGTCTAAGACCGTCTCATCGCCTTCACATTGAAATGATTTCCCGCTCACTTGATTTAAAACCGTATACATCGTTTTAGAGATAAACAAATAAAGCTGACATTATAATGTAGGTCATAATAATATAAGCTTAGTATTGTCATGACTATTGGGTCAAATAAATTTGTTTTATTCTTGATGGGGCCTACTGCTTCTGGGAAGACAGAGCTAGCGATTGAAATAAGCAAAATCATTGATTCAAAGTTAATTAGTGTAGACTCAGCTCTTATCTATAGAGGTATGGACATTGGAACTGCCAAACCGGACAAAGAAACACTCAAAAAATTTCCACATGAACTCATTGATATTTGTGAGCCAGAGGATAGTTTTTCCGTTAATGATTTCATTGAACTAGCAACAACACAAATTGTATTGGCTTTCAAAGAAGATAAGTTGCCCATTTTGGTCGGAGGAACCTCTTTCTATTTTAATGCACTCGAGCATGGCATATCTAACCTGCCTGAGTCGACAGATAAATCTCGTAAACATTTCAATGAACTTTTACAAGAACAAGGTAGTGAAAAATTACATGACAAACTAAAAGAAATTGATCCAAAATCGGCTGAGCGAATTCATCCTAATGACTCCCAAAGGATAACAAGGGCGCTTGAGGTTTATGATCTATCAGGGGAAACTTTAAGTAACTTGCAGGGTAAAAAAAATCACAAGAAACTCAATGCTGAAATCAAGAAAATTATTCTAATGCCAAAGAGATCAGACCTTCACGAAAGGATAGAGGAGCGCTTTATTGATATGATTAAGAACGGCTTTTTAGATGAAGTAGAAACTCTAAGACAAAATAAAAAACTAAATCTTGATCTAGCTTCAATGAGGTGTGTGGGTTATAGGCAGGTTTGGAATTACTATGATGGCATGTACAACAAAAAAGAGATGATAGAAAAGGCTATCGTGGCAACCAGACAGCTATGCAAGCGTCAATCCACGTGGCTCAAGAATGAGAAGGAGGGACTAATATTAAATCAAAATGATGTCAAGAAGGCAGTTAACTTCCTTCGTTCACATGATGCTTAAATTGATCCCCTCGATCATTAAAATCATCAAACATATCAAAACTAGCGCATGCCGGCGAGAGAACAACAGCACCGCCCTTTGTAAGTGACTTAGATAGATCAACCGCTTCCTCCATGGACCTTGCAATTTCAAGGGTTGGGACAGAAAGTTGTTCAGAAAAAACCTTACTAGAATCTCCAATAAGAACAACTGTTTCAACTTTTTTATTTATTAACTCTATGAGTTCGGAATAATTTTCTTGTTTTGCTATTCCCCCCAATATTAAAACTAATTGACTATATTTTTCAAGAAGTGAGTTTACTGCAGTTTTAGTTGAAACAGCGTTTGTTGATTTAGAGTCATTATAAAAATCAACATGGTTAATCGAAGTAATAAATTCTAATCGATGAGGCAAACCTTTAAAAGTTTTAGCTGCTTTTATCATTTCCTTTATTGGTAACCCAAATTGATAACCCAGGGTTAGAGCTGCCAATAAATTTTCTATATTATGCTTTCCTACAACTAACAATTCATTGCTACTAACTAACAACTTGTCTTGATAAAGCACTTCATATGAATTACCCACCTTGCTCACTAAAAAAATACAATTTGAATTATTTTTTTCTATTGCAAAATAACTATCCCCTGCCATGCCAATTTGTAAAGACTCATCAAGGTTGATAATTACATTTTCACAATATGGGTAAATTGATAGCTTTGAAGCAACATAGGCTTCGAAGTTTTCATATCTATCAAGGTGATCTGGAGAAATATTAGTAATAACTCCAGCGAATAAATCTAGTTCACTTGTGTAATCCAACTGGTAACTCGAAAGTTCAACGATATAAAGTTCTGCAGTATCACTGATGCTTTCCATAACAGGACTCCCAATATTGCCACATATAACAGCATTTAAATTACTTGCAAGTGCCATTTCACCTAAAAGTTGAGTGACTGTAGATTTCCCATTTGAGCCTGTAATGCCAATAATAGGCGCATTTGAATAACGTCCAAATAATTCAATATCACTTAAAAGTTTTATTTTTTTTTCTCTAATCCATTGAACAATAGTTTCTGACTGTGCTATTCCAGGACTAATAATAACTTCATCGATGTCCTCCAAAAGCGATTCACTCCATTCACCCAAATAACAATCATCAAGCAAATTTTCTTTTTGGAAAGTCTTTAAGAGCAAGGGCTCTTTTCTAGAATCAGCAATTCGAAAAATCTCATTATTATTGGTAAAAAATCGAGCAACTGACAGCCCCGTAATGCCCATTCCTAAAATAAGTTTCATGAAAACCTTGTGTTTTCGACCAAAATTGACTATATTTTACACTTTTACTTTTACTATATTATTATGCCAACAAACGTTCAAACAACTTCAAGTTCGATTGCGATTAATCGAACGCTAAGAAATACATATCAACTTCTATCCGCAACGCTTCTTTTTAGTGGCTTAATGGCATACCTTTCAATGTATCTAAATTTGCCATATTTTGGGCTTTTAATAACTCTTGGAGGTTACTTCGGGTTATTATTTCTAGTCACAAAACTTAGGAATTCTGCCTCTGGAATACTTGCAGTGTTTGCACTCACTGGCTTCATGGGCTTGACACTTGGTCCAATTATTGGCGCTTATACAACGGCCTTTTCCAATGGATCCGAGCTTGTAGCAATGGCCATGACAGGTACTGCAGCTATATTTATATCGCTTTCCTTCTATGCCATTGTTTCACAAAAAGACTTTAGCTTTTTGGCTGGCTTTCTGACTGCTGGAATTATTGTGGCATTTTTAGCAGGAATTGCTGCTTATTTCTTCCAGATCCCAGTGCTCTCTTTAACAGTTTCTGCTGCTTTCATTTTATTGATGAGCGGCTTGATTCTATATGAAACAAGTAATATTATTCATGGCGGTGAAACCAATTACATCATGGCGACTGTCACGTTATATATTTCAATCTATAATCTGTTTTTGAGCTTACTTCAGTTGCTGGGTGTTTTCTCTGGCAATGACTAGTGATTGACAGCGATGGATATCGCGCTAATATTGGTATTGTAATTACCAATGACAAAAAACAAATACTATTAGCAAAGCGATTCAAGCAAACTGGGTGGCAACTTCCTCAGGGTGGAATTGATGAAGATGAAACTGAGTTAGATGCTCTATATCGAGAGCTTCAGGAGGAGGTTGGTCTTGATTCTTCTCATGTCACTCTGATTGCCAAAACCCCCAAGTGGCTCAGATATGAACTACCAGATGAGCACGTCAGAAGAACTCAAAAACCTATGTGTATCGGTCAAAAACAAGTCTGGTATTTGCTAAAACTTGACTCAAGTGATGATGAAATCTCTCTAGATTTACATGCTGATGTTGAGTTTGATGACTGGAAATGGGTAGATTATTGGAGACCTGTTGATGAGGTGATTAAATTTAAAAGAGATGTCTATGAAGATATGCTCAAGGCCTTAGCTCCAATTCTTTTTGAAAATGAGCACACTATTCCTTCAAAATTTTCAAGACCACTTCAATTTACTGCTATTAAGTTATGACCAACTCTAATCAAAATAGTCAACCTTTTACTGAAGAAACCAGATTGAGCCAGCCACGTTTAAAGGTAATTAAACTTTCAAGAGGTATCACTGAAAATTTCAAAGATGCATTAAAGAAGTTTAATGTCCAAGCGATTGAATATAAGCCCTTTCTTCGCTTTCATATTGCCAACACTCTTAATGAACTAACTAATAACAAATTAGGCGCCCTCCTTCTAGACAATCTTCATAATCGATTAACTGGGGCCATATTATTAGAATGCGAAGGTACTAGCGAGGAGAAGACTAAAAGCGAAGATTTTATAGACTTTAATATTCTTCTATCAACTGCAGTTTCGCATTTAATTGGAATGCCAAACCTTGATTCCATGTCAGGAAAATTCTATGCTAGATTTAGCGTCAAAAATGACGATAACAGTGACAGCTATCTTCGACAAGCTCACAGAAGAATGGAGCTTCATAATGATGGCACCTATGTGCAGGAAAAAACTGACTGGGTGATTATGCAGAAAATCATTGAATCAAATGTTGAAGGTGGAGAGTCGCTGTTGCTGCACCTAGATGATTGGACTGACTTGCAGAAGTTTTATGAACACCCTTTGGCTAAAGAAAAGCTTCAGTGGAGCTCGCCTTCAAGTAAAAATGTGAATTATAAAACTACTCATCCTATTTTCTTAGATGAAGATGAGGATGGTAAGCCGATCATGTCATATATTGATCAATTTGTTGAGCCAAAGAATATGGAACAGGGTCTTTACCTATATGAGTTAGGAGAATCCCTCGAGAATGATAGTGCCACCTATAGTGTCAAACTGAATGAGGGCAGTATGCTTATAATCAATAATTACTTTTGGCTTCATGGAAGAGATAAATTTACTGCCAACAAAAATCTTCATCGTGAACTTCTTCGCCAGAGAGGTGTTTTTAATTAACCTCTATCAACAGACTATATAATCTTTTAATATTTCTTTCATTTTATTGCTATGTCTAATGGTGTACTCTTTGACTATGTTGTTTTGGGTGGGGGCATTGTAGGCGTTTCTACAGCACTTTCATTGAAAACCAAGTATCCTGAAAAACGAGTCTTACTTCTAGAAAAAGAGAACTCTTTTGCGCAACATCAAACTGGTCATAATAGTGGTGTGATTCATGCAGGAGTTTATTACGAACCCGGCAGTTTGAAAGCAGAGTTTTGCAGAGAAGGACTTAAAGATACGATTGCATTTTGTAATACCCATGGTATTCCCTATGAGCAATGTGGAAAATTACTTGTTGCCACAAATGCTCTCGAGCTAGAAAGAATGGACAAACTATTTGAAAGATGCAAATCTAATCAAATAGAGGCTGAGATTCTAGATCAAGAAGAGCTTCATAAAATTGAGCCTAATATTGCTGGAATTGGAGCGATTCTAGTCAAATCAACTGGAATTGTAGACTACCAATTAATCACAAAAAAAATGATTGAAGAGTTTGAATCGATTGGTGGAGATTTTTTACTGAATACAGAAGTTGTTAATTTAGAGGAGAATAAGGATCAAATCAAAATAATCACTTCAAATGAGCAGATTTTTTCAAAGTATCTCATTTGCTGTGCTGGACTAATGGCTGACAGAGTTGCAAAATTACTTGACATTAAAATTAACTTTCAAATTATCCCTTTTCGAGGCGAATATTTCAGACTCAGAAAACAACATAATAGCCTTGTTAAGCATCTAATCTATCCAATCCCTGATCCTAGCCTGCCTTTCTTGGGTGTGCATTTAACTAGAATGATTGATGGAAGTATTACAGTTGGCCCAAATGCAGTTTTAGGATTTAAGCGTGAGGGTTATAGTAAATTTAATTTCAGCATAAAGGATACTCTCGGTTTCTTATCTTTTAAAGGGTTTCATAATGTAATTAAAAAGAACTTTAAATCTGGCTTATATGAAATGAAAAATTCATTATTTAAACGGGGCTATCTAAAAGAAGTACAAAAATATAGTCCTCAAATTAAGCTGAATGACCTCAAGCCATACCCTGCAGGAATTAGGGCTCAAGCGGTACTAGAAGATGGAACACTTGTTCATGACTTTTTATTTGCAGAAAGTAAACGCTCTATTCATGTGTGCAATGCCCCCTCGCCAGCAGCAACATCAGCAATACCAATTGGAAAATACATTACCGAAAAAGCATCTGAGGCTTATCAGGATCTAACTTAAAAAAAACTTCCTAATTGTCTCAGCAAACTGATCAGACTGAACAGTATCAGGGTATGAGTTTAGTTTGACAAGTGCTGGATCAACAAACTCCTTTGGAATAGTTATATCTCGTCTCGCATTTAAAAGTGCTTTAATAAATTCAACCAAGAATTCCGGATGCGCTTGCATAGTTAGAACCTTATCTTTAATATAGAATCCTGCATTTTCACAAAATTGAGAGCGAGCATATATCGTTGCACCCGCAGGAGCCTCGAGAACTTGATCTTGGTGACAAATATTAAGAGTCACTTCTTTAGACAAATTACCCATATAGTCTGCTCTATTATTTATTTCATAGGTATGCAGACCTAAGCCCCAGCCTTTAATAGATTTTTCAACGCGCCCACCAAGAGCCTGAGCAATCAATTGATGTCCGAAACAGACTCCAAAAATGGGCATATTTGCATTATAGATATCATTGATCAGCTGACTCACAGTTGGAATCCATGGGTGATCCTCATAAACACCATGAGGAGAGCCAGTAACGATCCAGCCATCGCAAACTGAATGGTTTTCTGGAAACACAGAATCAAGAATGTTAAATGTTTTGAATTCAAAGTTCTGGCCTTCTGAGTTAATCAGTGCAATAAGCATTTCAGCATATGTTCCGTACTTTTCGACTAAATCCTCTGAAGCTCTACCTACTAAAAGTATTCCTATTTTCATTATATTTTTAATTTGATTTATTTCTCTTGGCTTCTTTTTTGTTTTGCCCTTAGGGCCAAATAGTCATGCGCAATTGTTGCAGCTATAATGCCAGTTATATCAGCATGGTCATAGGCAGGGGCCACTTCAACAACATCTGCGCCTATAAAGTTAATACTTTCCAAACCTCTAATAATTCCCAAGGCTTGCGCTGAAGTTAGCCCACCAGCGACAGGAGTTCCAGTTCCTGGGGCATAGGCTGGATCGAGACCATCGATATCAAAGGTAAGATAGGCAGGTCGATCCTTGACAGTTTCAATGATTTTTGCGATAACTTCCTTAAC
>CABXDP010000017.1 GCA_902511025.1 uncultured Gammaproteobacteria bacterium
TATAAAACAAAGATTTATGAGTATTACTGATCTAAAATTTGAAATTGATAGAGACAGTAAAACTCCGCTTTGGCTTCAAATTAGAAATGAGCTATTCAATTGCCTTTATCGTGATGAGCTGAGACCAGGCCAACTCATACCCAATGAGAAAACACTTGTAGAGCTTTTCAATGTTTCAATTGGAACTATTCGTAAGGCAGTTGGAATGCTTGAAAAGGAAGGTTTTCTTATAAGGAAACAAGGCTTAGGTACTTTTGTATTTCAGCATGACAATAGTAGTTTTCTTTTTGAGTATTTTCATTTTGCGCTTAACGGAAGTAATGAGAAACAAAGCCCTACTGTTAAGTTTATCTCTTTCGATTCAAAGAAAGCGACTAAGTCACAGGCTGCAGAATTGCGACTTCCTGTAGGGAGTCCAGTATTTCAGATTTATAACAAGCTTGGTCTTAATAAAAAGTTTTATATTGTTGATAAAATTATCATCCCACAAGAAAAGTTTCCCGGTCTTACTGAAGAAATTTTCAAAGGACGAGCAAATACAATTTATAACCTTTATCAGAATAAGTTTAATATTTTTATTACTAATTGCTCTGAAAAACTCAAAGCTATTTCTGCAGATAAAAAAATATCTAATCTCTTAAATATTCCAGCTAATGCGCCCATTTTAAAAATCAATCGAGTGGGTCAAACATACAACAATGTCACTATTGAGCTAAGAACTTCGTTCGTTCATACTAGTGATATAGATTATATTCATTCTCAAAACAGTACCTTTGGAGAGTCAATCTAATATTTAGAATTACTTAAATATTTGTGTTCAAATCATACAAATAAAGTCAGCAATAAAAAAGGGCACATGGTGCCCTTTTTGAAATCAAAACCTCTTAACTAATTAACCGTACAAGTAAGTTGGAAGCCAGAGTACAATTTGAGGGAAGAGGATAATCAATGCCAATCCTATAACTTGAATGACCATAAACTGCATCATTCCTTTATAGATGTCTGATAAGTCCCATTCTGGCACCACTCCCTTGAGAAAGTAGGCCGATAGTGCAACAGGAGGGGACAGCCAAGCAGTCTGAAGATTGACTGCAACTAGAATACCAAACCAAGTCAGATTGAATCCCAATTGCTCGATAAGAGGCAAGACAATTGGAATAATAATTAAGACGATTGGAACCCACTCTAATGGCCATGCCAGTAAAAAAATCAAGGCCATAATAATTAATAGAATAGCAGTTGGAGGAAGATCAAGCAACATCAAATACTCAGTAATCATTGTTGGGGTTCCCAATCTTGAAAAAACTGCTCCAAAAAAGTTCGATGCACACACTAATACCATAATTAACGTAGTAATCTCTAAAGTTTTTAAAAGTGAACTTCTTAAAGATTCAAAAGTTAACTTTCGATAAGCCAAAGTCAGGAAAATTGCACCGACCGCACCCATCGCAGCGCCTTCGGTTGCAGTAGCCCAACCAGCCAATATACTTCCTAAAGATGCGCCGACTAAAAGAACTGGGGGAACAAGGCCCTTAAAAAACTCTTTCCATACTTCATTCATAGAGTCTGGTATTAAGTCCTCTGGGACAACTGGACCTAGAGCAGGATTTAAGTGACACCTGATAAGTGTATAGCCAGTGTATAGAGCTGCTAACATCAATCCTGGAACGATTGCAGCAGCAAATAAATCAGTCACAGGAACATTTAGAATAGGGCCCATAACGACTAGCATAATACTTGGAGGTATCAAGATACCAAGTGTACCACCTGCAGTAATTGATCCTGCTGCAAGACGTACATCATAACCTGATCGATTCATAGTCTTGGCGGACATGATTCCTAAAATAGTGACCGAAGCACCCACGATTCCTGTTGCAGCTCCAAAGATTGTAGCAACAAAAAGAACAGCAACGAACAAGGATCCTTTGGTTCTAGCAAGGGCCATCTGAACAGACGTGAATAATCGCTCCATAAGATTGGCCTTCTCCATGAGAATTCCCATAAAGGTAAATAGTGGAATCGCTACAAGAGTTTGCTCCAGCATGCTTCCAGAAAACTGGAATGTCATAAGGAAGAAAACAAGGTCTCCAAAGCCTAGGTAGCCAAAAAATACACCTAAGAATATTAGAGTAAATGAAATTGGAAAGCCAATAAATATGGCAAATAGCATTGTTAAAATTAGGAGAATACCTAATACTTCTGGACTCATGGCCATCTCCTATTTTTTAAAGCATAGACGCATTTAAGAGTTTCAGAAATGCCTTGAATTAAAAGAAATACTAAGCCTATGAACAATATAGATTTAATGGGGTACATTAGAGGCATCCACGCAGTATCCATTCCTCTTTCCATTTGTGACCATGACTTATAGGCATATTTATAGCAAGCCCACGCAGCACCAGTAAGCCCCGGAAAATAAAATAGTAAATAGAGCGTCAAATCAATCGTTGCTTGTGTCTTTACAGACCAGTTACGATACATAAAGTCTGCTCGTATGTGAACACCTTTGGATAAAGCATAACCAGCACCGAGCATAAACATTGCTCCAGCACCCATTCTGCTGATATCGTATGCCCACATCGTTGGTGAGCCAAAAAAGTGTCTTCCAGTCACTTCAATAAACATTGATAAAAAAACGGGAACTGTAAGCCAACAGGCTATCTGGCCAACCTTGAGACTAAACCAGTCAATACCAAGAATAGTTCTCGCCATCATTTTTGGCATGTCATCAGGCATAACACCTGTATATGATCTACCTTCAGCAATCATTTCATCGGTAATGTCTAATTCACCTATATCTTCTTCCTCTGACATAAATTACACCTAATTTATAAACTAAAAAACGTTACACCATTGTAACAAAACTGGGTGGTTTTAAAAAATAAAACCCTAAAAAATTAAGGCTTTTCTAACTCCGGGATAAAGGAGAACCCAAAGTTAGATTAAGCCGGCTTATGATAAAAAAAAGTTGCCAACAGCATTCACTATTGGCAACTTCATTACAAGTCTTACGATGGATCTTTACTTCAAAGTTGCAGCAAAAGCTAAACCTAACTTAGCGTTAGATGATTGAGCGCCTGACCAGAAAGGTACCGCTTTTTCAGCGAAATCTCTCTGTGAAGCCCAAACCTCTGCAAAGAATGCATTCTCATCTGCGTTCTTTTGAAGAGTTGCATTTGCAGCAGCCATAAACTCTACGAAATAGTCATCCGGAGTATCCATAAGCTGAACGCCTTGCTCTAGCAAATCTGCCATAGCAATACCGTTTGCATAGATACGATTTGACATAGAGTCAAGTCTAGCTGCTCTTGCAGCTACATGAATAGCATGTTGGTCACGTGGAGAAATTTCATTCCATCTGTCACCGTTGATATACATGTCAGCATTCACAACGTTCTGGTGAAGTCCTTGCAAGTAGTAGTACTTAAGAACCTTTTGGAAACCGAAGTCTCTGTCTGGCTCTGGGCAGCACCATTCTGCTGCGTCAATTACGCCTTTCTCAAGTGCTGGTAGAATATCTCCACCGCCCATTGCTACAGCTGCGACACCAATATCCTTGTAAGTTTGCCCTGGGATTCCTGGAGGAGCACGGAATCTAAGCTTACGGAAGTCGTCCATACTGTTAATTGGCTCTTTAAACCAACCTAGGGCTTCTGGACCAACTGGCTGAAGCATCAAGCCAACAACGTTCAAGTCCATCTCATCCCACAACTGGTCATAGAGCTCTTTACCACCCGCACTATGGAACCATGATAGCCATGCGATGTTATCAATTCCAAGTCCTGCACCAGCGATTGGTGAGCCAAACAGCATTGCAGCTGGGTGCTTACCAGACCAGTAGTGAGTCCATGCAAATCCGCCATCAATTAGACCAGCGTCAACTGCATCAATAAGATCAGAGTTAGGAACAACAGAGCCTCCTGGAAGAACTTCAATTGTAACTCTGCCATCAGTTAATGCAGCAACGTCTTCTGCAAAATCTCTAACATAGCCAACTTCACTACCAGTAGAGTTTAGTACAGATTGTACTTTCAAATGGATATGACCATCAGCAATAGCGCTTGAACTAAACGCAACTAGAGCAGCAGCCAATAAACCAACTTTATTTTTAAACATAAAATCTCCTAATTTTTAAACATTAATAGATAAACACACAATAAAATTACGCATTTAGCTAAAAACCAGTATACATCAATTGATATATATCTTTCAATCTATTTATAAAATAAATTTATCTATATTTTTTTATTCATAACTAGATGGACTTAAGTTTTACCTATAATTATCATATTAATTTTAGTGTTACTATTTTTTAAAAAAATAATCCATTTTTATATCCTTTTTGATTAAATAATTTTATGAATAATGATGCCTAAGGAATATGATTACATTATTATTGGAGCTGGATCAGCGGGATGCTTACTAGCTAACAGACTCTCATCAGACCCAACGAATAAAGTTTTATTGATTGAGGCTGGGCGAAGAGATAACAATCTATGGCTTCATGTCCCAGTGGGTTACTTCAAAACAATGAACAATCCAAAATTTGATTGGATGTATAAGCTCGAAAAGGACAAAGGTTTAAATAATAGAAGGATTGATTGGCCAAGAGGAAAGGTGCTTGGTGGCTCTAGTGCTCTTAATGGACTTCTCTATATTAGGGGCGACAGGCACGACTATGATAATTGGGAGAATCTTGGAAACAAAGGCTGGTCATACAAAGAGGTGCTCCCTTTATTTAAAAAATTTGAATGTCAAGAAAATGGTGAAGATCAATATCATGGAGTTGATGGCGAATTAAAAGTTTCCAATCTTAGATTAAGAAGACAGATCGCTGATCTTTTTATTGAGGCCTCTGAGGAGATTGGTATTCCGTTTAATAAAGATTGCAATGGAGAAAAACAGGAGGGTGTTGGATACTTTCAGCAAACAACCCACAAAGGATTTAGGAGAAGTTCTTACCGTTCGTTTTTGAATCGAAAAGTTAGATCTAGAAAAAACTTAACAATCATGACTAGCACTCAAATCAATAAGATCATTTTTGATGGCACTCAAGCAATAGGTGTCAATTGCTCACAAAAGAAAGGCAAGTCAGATCTAACTATCCATGCAAATAAAGAGGTTATATTGTCTGCCGGCGCTATTAGCTCACCTCAAATATTGCAGCTTTCAGGAATTGGAGATGAAGCTTTACTTAATAAGCTTGACATTAAAATGATTCATCATAATCCTGCAGTCGGTAAGAATCTCCAGGACCATCTTCAAATTAGACTAGTCTATAAAACCAACACTCGAACACTTAATGATGAGCTCAATACATGGTGGAAAAAGGCGCTCATTGGAATGCAATATATTCTTTTTAGAACGGGCCCTCTAACTTTGAGTGCCAGTCAGGTTTTTGCTTTCACTAATACTTCTTTGGATGGCTCTAGACCAAATATACAATTTCATATGCAGCCACTAAGTGCAGATAAGCCTGGAGACGGTGTCCATCCATTTTCAGCATTTACAATGTCAGTTTGTGTCCTTAGACCAGAGAGCAGAGGTGAGGTTTCTATCAACTCATCAAATCCTGAAGATCTCCCTACAATTATCCCAAATTACCTTTCAACTGAATCTGACAGAGAGGTCGCAGTAGAGTCCATCAAAGTTGCTCGAAAAATTGCGCAGGCAAACTCAATCAAAGACCACATACTTGATGAGTTTATTCCTGGAGCTTCTTACTCTTCTGATGAAGAGTTATTAGAAGCTGCAAGAAATCATAGTCAGAGTATTTATCATCCTGTTGGAACTTGCAAGATGGGTCATGACAAAGAGAGCGTGGTAGATGACCAGTTAAGAGTACATGGTGTCAAAAACTTAAGGGTAGTTGATGCTTCGATCATGCCCGAACTGGTATCAGGAAATACAAATGCGCCAACTATGATGATTGCAGAAAAGGCTGCTAAAATGATTCTTGGAAATAGTCATTCGGGTTTGACTAAATAGGCCTGTTTGTGTATTGTTTTGTTTATTTGATTTAAATTAATGGCTTCCTCAATTAATGACTTTCGTCGGAGCAAACTATTCAGAGCAGCTATTATTGTTCCGACAGTCATTGCATTAATTTTTTCGATATTTAACCTTACTGCACCGAATGATCCCGAAAAAATTTCATCAAACTTTAAACTGGGAATAGTTAACCTCGATAAAAGTAAATCCTTTCCTTTACTGTCAACTCAAGCAATTAAGTCAATCTCAAGATCTCTTCCTTTTAGAGTTGGATTATTCAAAGATTCTGAAAATGCAAAAACGGCCTTAGCTAAAGGAGAAATCTCTTCAGTGATCATTTTTCCAGAAGACTTTTCTGAACAGGCTTTAGGTAAAAAAAGTATAAGCGTTAAAGTAATCAACTCAGATCACCTAACTGCTTCAGAAACACAAATTGCCAGTCAGCTCCCATCAACCTTTCAGCTCGGTCTTTTAGCTCTATTGTTAATAGTTCCAGTAGTTTTTTATCAACCAGCACTGAGTGGTACAGTAATTCCTCTAACAGCAGCTCCAGAATGGCTTGAGTTAATTGGAGCTTCAGTACCTTTTGACTCTATTGGGAGGGCATATCGTTCAGTAATCTTTGGCTCTAGCGGAGGCCTTCCTCTCCTGTGGTTAGCCTCAGCAGCTTTCATTGGCCTTCTCCTAAACTGGGGCTCAGATATCCTCAGAGGGCGAATGAAAAGGCGCTGGTAAGGGCTATTTTTGCACTATCAAATTATTAATATCCGTTTTGTACCGTAAAAGCATGGAACGAAGTTTCTTGTCTTGCTTTTCAGTCCTAGAATTTAAAATTTCAACAAAAAGGCGCTCATTAACTTTGATATTATGAGAATAAGTTTTACGATAATTGTCTGATACCAAATCATCTCTGTGGGTAATATTTGTCAAAGCTAACTCCCAGCCATCATCTCTCTGGAGAATCAGCTTGAGGCTTTCGATTAGGGCTTTTCGATTATTAATCCACTGACCATCAACCCGAATCATTTCTTTACTGGCAGCATTAATAAGATCGAGTTGATCCTTATTCATACCTCCTATGAAGCGTCTCAAATTCTTTCTAATACGTTTGTAATTATCATTTTGATAAGTTTGTAAATTACGACTTAAATATTTTTTTTCATTCTGTTTAGTCTTGATTTGCATTGTTTGAAGAAACTCTTCAATTTGCTCTCTAGATAAATCCTGAGTCATAGGTATAGCCCATAAAATCATTTCATCTTCAATTCGAAACCAAGCCTGTTCAACATCATAAGTAATCGATTCAATAGAGGAGAGCACAATTTTTTCATCAAGTAATAACTCTAAGTCTGCAAAAATTTCTGCATACTTAGGTAATTCTTCCTCTCTATGCCATTCAAAAAATGGCTCAAGTAATTCATTTAAATTCTTCCTTTGCTCTTGATTTAAGTCAACGTAACTTTCCAGATACCACGGCAACAAAAAGTCTATTCTATTATAAATAAAGGTGGTAGAACTACACCCAACAAGGAAAACCAATGAAAATAATAATACTTTTTTTGTTATATTCTTCATTTATGCGTTAAAAAATTATCAAGATTATTAAATTTTTTAAAAATTAAAATAAATATTTTTTTTATCATCTATCCAAAAAATATTTCTACATTTATGTTTAAATCATCGCTCAAAACTAAAAAATAACTGAAATGATTAATCAAATCCACAATACAAATATCGAAAGTGAAACAGTGATTACTTCGCCCATTGATTTAAGACAGCAAATTAATGTCAGTGATTACGGTAAAGATAACATTTTAATGAGTCGTAAAACTGTTAATGATATTTTTTTAGGCAATGACAAAAGACTTATAGTTATCGTGGGTCCTTGTTCAATTCATGATATTGGAGCAGCTAAAGAATATGCTCTGAAATTGAAGTCACTTCAGAAGGAAGTTGAAGAATCAATCTATATCATGATGAGAGTATATTTTGAAAAACCAAGAACCACTGTGGGCTGGAAAGGATTAATTAGTGATCCAGATATGGATGATTCACTAGATGTAGAAAAAGGTCTGCGACAAGGGCGTAAGCTCCTCGTTTGGCTTGCAGAGCAAGGGATACCAACAGCAACTGAAGCACTTAACCCGATTACTCCTCAATATCTTGCTGATCTCATTTCCTGGTGTGCTATTGGTGCAAGGACAACTGAATCGCAAACTCATAGAGAAATGTCGAGCGGACTATCGATGACAGTTGGCTTTAAAAATGGAACTGATGGCAACTTAACAATGGCTGTTAATGCAATTAGAGCCTGCTCTTCCCCGCAGAGTTTTCTAGGAATTAATGATAAAGGACAAATCTCCACATTTAAAGCTAAAGGAAATATATCTTCTCACATCATACTGAGGGGTGGAACCAAACCGAACTATGACAATGAATCGGTATTAAAATGTGAAAAACTTCTTAAGGAAAATGGTTTAGCTAAGAGAATTATGATTGATTGCTCCCATGACAATTCTAATCAGGATTACAGAAATCAAGGTAAAGTGGTTGAGGATATCAAAAGTCAAATTCTCTCTGGAAATAAATCTATTTTTGGTGTCATGCTAGAAAGTAATTTATTTTCTGGCAAGCAGAAAATACTTTTAGATAAAAAGAGTATGAAATATGGAGTATCAGTGACTGATGGATGTATTGACTGGGATGAGACAGAAACTGTAATTAAGAGTCTTCAAAAAGCAAGATAAATAATTTTTATTGGCCAAGGAGCTTGATTACCCTTGAAGCAGTGACTTGCAAATCAGAAATCACTTTTTTCATAATTGCAATCCTATCAAATAGATTGGAGTCAGACTCTAAAGTAAATCGTAATGAATTAACTTCTTGCACTTCTCACAATTTTGAAAGTGGAAAAGATAATTAATTTTTATCTAATTTCTCTCTAAATTTCATTATAGATTTTCTCTAAAATTTAGCTATAAAAAAATAGTTGACAGTACTTTAAATTCGTATCAAAATGTTGTCATTGCACAAACTTAATCTACGATCATGACTAGACGAAAATCAGGCGGTAGAGAAGCTCGAATTGCTCTAAGAAATGCACCACTAAAAGAAGAAGAAAAGCCTGTCAATGCAGGCGAGATAGGAGGCAGATATAAGCCCCTAAGTGATAAACAGGTTTGTGACATTGAAGCTAATATTTATAGGATTCTTGAGGAGGTTGGATTTGGTGATGCGACACCTCATTGCATAGAAACCTGTGTCGCTTTTGGAGCGACTCTTGGAGATGATGGAAGGCTGAGAATGTCTAAAGAAATTGTTGATAAGGCAATCAATCTTTCTCAAAGAAATCTAACGCTTTTTGGCCAATCACCAAAACATGATTTAGATCTCAGTGGTTCAAGGGTCCACTTTTCAACTGCTGGTGCAGCAGTTCTTATTGCTGATCCTGAAAATAATGAATATAGAGAGTCAGAGAGTCAGGACTTATACGACATGGCAAGAATAGCTGACAAGTGCGAGCATATTCATATGTTTCAGCGCACGTGTGTTCTTAGAGATATTGCCAGTCCACGTGAGATGGACCAAAACTCAGTGTATTGTGTTGCAATGGGAACTGAAAAGCATGCTGGTGTTAGCTTTACAGAGTCTAAACATGTAACTGATGCTCTTGAAATGCTTCATATTATTGCTGGTAGTGAGGAAAAGTGGAGAGAAAGGCCTTTTATCAGTATGAGCAATTGTCATGTAGTCCCACCAATGAAATTTGCAGAAGAGTCATTGGAGTGTGTTCGTGTCGGGGTTGAAGGTGGTATGCCTATATTACTATTATCTGCTGGCCAGGCAGGTGCTACAGCTCCACCATTACTTCCAGGGGTAGTGTCTCAAGCCTGGGCTGAGTGTCTTGGTGGGTTAGTTTATGTAAATGCTATTAAACCAGGCGCTCCAGCTATTCTTGGTACATGGCCATTTGTATCAGACCTAAGAACTGGTGCCATGTGTGGAGGCTCTCCTGAGCAAGGATTGATTTCAGCTGCTTGTGCTCAAATGGGAAACCACTTTAATCTACCTACTGGAACACCAGCTGGAATGACTGACTCAAAATTTCCTGACTTTCAAGCTGGATCTGAAAGAGCTTCAACTCATGCTGTCACTGCGATTGCTGGAGCTAATATCGTTTATGAATCTGCCGGCATGTATGCAAGTCTTCTTGGGACTTGTCCAGAGAGCTTACTATTAGATAATGATCTACTTGGAGCCTCAATGAGAATGACTAAAGGTTTTAGTGATGACAGTGAAGAGTCTCTTTGTTTTGAAACTATTAAAGATGTTTGCCTAAATGACAAAGCTCATTATCTCGGTTCAGAACAAACAATTGATGTAATGCAAAGTGAGTACATCTATCCCGAGTTGAGTGATAGAGATAGTCCAAATGATTGGGCTGATATGGGTAAACCTGTTATTTTAGAAAAAGCAATCCAACAAAAGAATGAAATTTTATCTGAATATTTTCCAAGTCATGTCAGTGATGATGTTGATCAAAAAATACGTAAGAAATTCAATATTAAATTAAGTAGAAACAACATTGGTCGCAAGCCACTTTAAACAAGGATAGTATTATGAAATCACATGCTCAAGTAGTCATAATTGGTGGAGGTTCATTAGGTGTAAATCTAATGTATCATCTTGGACTTGAAGGTTGGACTGACGTTGTTCTAGTCGAAAAGGGTGAGCTCACTAGTGGCTCAACATGGCATGCAGCTGGACTTTGTCCTAACTTTAATGGCAATCATACATTATCAAACATTCATGAGTACACAATCAAACTGTATGATGAAATCCTCCCTAAAAAGACAGGTCTTCCGTCATCTTTTCATAAGACTGGCTCCCTAAGGGTTGGCTACACTGAAGTTGAAGAACAGTGGTTTACTAATATCTTAAGTCGTGCAAATCATGTAGGCTGTGAAATGCATTTTATTTCAAAAGAAGAAGCTTCAGTCATCAATCCATTGATGGATTTTACGAAGGCAAGAGACATTTTATATACGCCTAATGATGGTCATGTTGATCCAACAACTGTCGTTACACAACTAGCTCAGCTTGCTAAGAAAGCTGGCGCAGAGGTGAGTAACTTTAACCGAGTAACTGATATTAATATTCTTCCATCAGGTGAATATGAGGTGATCACTGAACAAGGCAGCATTACTGCTCAGCATGTAGTTAATGCAGGTGGTTGTTTTTCTCCTCAAGTGGGAGCAATGGTTGGTTCCTATGTGCCTTTAGTCAACCTTCAGCATCAGTATTTGATTACCGACAGCCATCCAGAAATTGCAGCACTCTCCAAAGAACTCCCGGTTACTCGAGACTCAATTGCAGCCTCGTATATTAGGCAAGAAGGAAGTGGCTTCTTAATTGGCCCTTACGAAACTAGAGGCTCTAAGCCTTGGGCTCTAGATGGTGTTGACTGGTCATTTGATCGTGAACTCTTTGAGGGAGACCTTGAGAGACTCATGCCTTGGCTGGAAAGATGTATGGATATTTTTCCTCTCTTTAAGGAGGTTGGAATTAGCACAGTAATTAATGGCCTCATTACACACACACCTGATGACAACCTTCTTGTTGGTCCTGCAAAAGGTCTTAAGAACTTTTGGAATCTTTGCGGCGCAAGTATTGGTATTGCTCAAGGCGGGATAGGAAAATATTTAGCGCAGTGGATTGTTAATGGTCAAACTGAACTTAATATGGCCTCGCTTGACAGCCGCCGTTTTGATACCTGGGCAGATAAAAAATATTGTACAACACGCGCTATTGAGTCTTATGAACGTATGTATGCCTATGCAGCGCCCAATGAAAATCGCCCACATGGAAGGCCGATAAGAGTAAGCCCTCTGCACACTGTATTGGCTCAAAAAGGAGCAGTTCATACAGTCAACACTGGCTTTGAAAAGCCTTCTTGGTTTACAACAGATGAGATCAGTGGTGAGACATTATCCTGGGCACACTCTGAAGCGCATGAAGCCATCAAAGAGGAGTGCAAAGCAGTTCAAGACTTTTGTGGTATTACCGACATCAGTGGCACGGCAAAATTTAAGATCACTGGTAAAGATGCCTTTGATTTTCTTGACAAATTGTCTTGCAACAAACTTCCTGCGAAGGATGGAAGAATTGGATTGACGCTTTTTCATGCTCCGAAAGGCGGCATAAGGGCTGAGCAAACGATTAGTCGTATCAGCAAAGAAGAATTTCTATTAATGGGAGCTATTGGATCTGAAGTCAAAGATTATCAGTGGCTTGAATGGCATGTCGGTGAACTCGATGTAGTAATTGAAAACTTAACTGAGGAATGGGGTGGGCTTTTATTGACTGGTCCTGAAGCCAGAAATGTTTTAAGCCAATGCACCCAAGAAGATCTCAGCAATACTGGGTTTTCTTGGTTAAGCTGCAAAACCATTAAAATCGACTCAGCAGACGTTTTTGCAATGCGCGTTTCTTATGCTGGAGAGTTAGGATGGGAGCTCCATATGCCAAGCTGGCAGTTAATCTCAATCTATGAATCTTTATTTGAAATGGGCTCCCCTTTCGGGTTAAAAGATTTTGGGGGTCAAGCTTTTAACAGTATGAGACTTGAGAAAATGTATAGAGCATATGGCGCTGAGTTTACTGAAGAGATATCTGCGCTTGAAGCAGGAATGGATAGGTTCTTAGACCTAAGTCGTAATTTTATTGGATCTGATAATATCAAAGAACGCCAATCAAAAGGAGTGGAAACTCAGCTAGCCTATCTGATCTTTGATGATGAAACGCCAGCCGAGTGTTTTGGCAATGAGGCAGTCTTTGATGGTGATGAGCTATCTGGGATTATTACCAGTGGCGCTTATGGCTATAGAGTTGGTCATAGTGTCGCATTTGCTTACCTCAATCCCAGTCACTGCAATGAAGGCAAGATACTCAGAGTAGAAACCTCTTTAGGAAGTCGAAAATGTCACGTCTCTATGAATGCTGCATACGACAACGACAATGAAAAACTTCGCTCGTAAATGACAACTGTACTAAAATGCATTTCAAAAAAATAAGTTATGAGTGAACAAGCTAGACTAAAACAAATCAAAAGCCCTTGTGTTAGTATTTGTAAATACAATAAAAACAACTTCTGTGTTGGTTGCAAACGTCACATGAATGAAATTTTTGATTGGTTTGATTATTCTGATGAAATGAGAACTGCAATTATGACTGATTTATTATCTCGCGATATAGAAACGGATAGTCAATAAGTAATAATCTAGAAGTAAAAAAGACTAAACCCAACACCAATCATTATTACTCCAAAAATCCTGTTTACTCTCAAGGCCATTTTTTCACTACTTATTAGTTGTCTTAATTTTTTTCCAAGAATACCAATAAATAATAAACCAAACAATAGTGAAATAGCAACAGTAGCTATGATCTTTAGTCCATAAGATAAACTCACCTGATTGAGATCAATCAGAGATGGAAGGACTGATAAGTAGAAAATCATTACCTTTGGATTAGTTCCAGCTAAAAGGAAACCCATCAGTAGCTCTTTCAAATGAGATTGGGCAGAAATGTCATTGTCCATAGTGAATTTTCCAGCTCTCCACTGAGAGTAACCTAAATAAAATAGATAGCATGCACCAAAGTATTGGACCGCATTTGTAACAGGGGTAATCAAATCAGCGAGCGCATTTAAAGAAAAAATGACAATTGTTAAATAAGATAAATCACCAAGCGTCATTCCGAGCGAAAAGAATATAGCTGAGGCTAGCCCTCTTGAAGTAGAAATAGAGAGAAGTGCTAAAGTCCCAGGACCTGGTGTAACTGCAAAAATAAAAAGCGTAAAGCCCAGGACTAAAAAGACATTTATTTCCATAATTTATTGCTTCTCATAATTATCGAAAAGGAATCATATTTTTTATCTTCAAGTCGTTAAGGACAGCGAGAGCCGAAACAGCCATTAAAATCCCAATAGCATTTTTTATAGTAATCATTTCTTCAAAGAAAATTGCACCTAATGCGATTGCAAAGAATGGAGTTAATATACTAAAAGCGGAGCTCTTTTTGGAACCAATAATCCTCAAACCCATATAGTAAACTGCTGTGATTGCGGTACCTGCAATTACTGAAACAAAAAGAATATTTATCCAAAAAATATAATCCATCTCTCCCAATTTATATAGATAGTTACTATCAAAAGCTATATTCCAATCTATAAAAAAACCTAAAAGACAGACATAGAAGTTGATAGTCAAAACATGGATATTTCTCATGTAAGAGGCAGCTATAGTGAACATTGCATAAGTAAGAGCAGCCAATACAAAATAAATATTACCTCCACTTACAAGCTTATCAAGGTTCATTTGTTCCAGATTAAGCATTAAAGCGACGCCTATTGCTCCAATTGTCAGTGCAAGCCAATCCTTCAAAATAGGTTTTGATTTTTTGGAAAAAATCATCATGACATAAACAAAAATTGGAATTAAAACGGTTACTAGTGCCGCTCCTAAACCAACCGCACCCCTCTGCATTCCCATGAAATAGGTTCTATAGTTTCCGATTAGAAAAAAAGCCAAAAGAATGCAAATAACGAAGTTTTTTAAACTAATTTTTATAGGAATTTTCATCCATAAAAGCAAAGGGAAGGTTGAAAGCGCTGACAGAAAAAATCTATATACGACGACCTCGTCCTCACTGATATAGAAAGACAGGTATTTTGCTGAAACTCCTGATAATGCCCATACCAATGGAACAAGAAGCATAATCAGCGTCATTGATTTTTCAGATTGAAACATCTATATCCTTTTTTAATTAATAAAGTGCGACAAAAACACCAACAAGAATCATAGTTACACCAGTCACTTGATTTATCCTCCTGATGCTATCTGGATTTTCAATATAGCTTCTAAGTCTAACACCTAAAATATTTGCCAAACTTAAAACAAAAAAAACAGTTAGGCCAATTGCTACTATCACTTGAACTTCAGTATTTAGAGTCAGATTATTTAAGTCTATAAAAATTGGAAGGAAGGATAGGTAGAAGATAATTGTTTTAGGATTAGTCACTCCAACAACAAACCCAGCTATTAAAAGCTTTATGACTGAGCTCTTTTTACTTGAAGGTTCAAAACTAATTCCTTTTGAGCGGAATTGTTGATAACCAATGAATATTAAATATGATGCCCCAAGAATCTTAACATAGAGCATACTCTCATTAATCAATTCAGCCAATGCATTGAGAGCCAGCATTGCAAGAGCTACATAGATAATATCACCAACTGTGTGGCCTATGGAAACCCAGATTGCTGGGATTGGTCCAAATCGTGTAGAAATCGCTAACACTGCAAATAAACCAGGGCCGGGTGAAATTGCATAAACGAAAGTAGCAATCATCAGAGAGAGTAGGGTAAGCAAATCCATTGCAAGATTATAAACATTGCATCTGCTATAATTATCATTAAATTTCTTAACGCTATTAGTGCATTAAATGAACTTAAACTACTTAGACTTTGAACAACCAATTGCAGAACTTGAAGAAAAAATTGATGCCCTTGAAAGTATCAAAGATGACGCAGATATTGCAAAAGAGATGGAATCTCTGAAAACTAAAAGCGAGCTCTTAACAAAGAAAATTTTTTCATCACTTACTGATTGGCAAATCTCGCAATTAGCTAGGCACCCACAAAGACTTTATACCTTAGACTATATTGAGACTATTTTTGATGAGTTTACTGAGCTATGTGGAGACCGAGCCTATGCAAATGACCATTCATTAATAGGTGGAGTTGCAAAAATAGATGATCTAACATTTATGTTTCTTGGCCAACAAAAAGGCCGATCCACAAAAGAAAAAATCTATCATAATTTTGGAATGACTAGACCCGAGGGCTATCGAAAAGCTCTTAGGCTTATGAAAATGGCAGAAAAATTTGGCTTACCTGTCATTACCTTTATTGATACTCCCGGTGCTTATCCTGGTATTGGTGCAGAGGAGCGTGGGCAGAGTGAGGCAATCGCAAAAAACCTTTTTGAAATGTCAACTTTAAAAACTCCAATTCTGTCGGTTGTGATTGGTGAAGGTGGCTCGGGCGGGGCACTTGCTATTGGACTGTGTGATACGATGATGATGTTTGAATATAGTATTTATTCTGTCATTTCACCCGAAGGCTGTGCTTCAATTCTTTATAAAGATGCCTCAAAGGCGCCAATCGCTGCTGAGTCACTTAAGTTAACAAGTAAACATCTAAAGAAAAATAAACTTATTGAAAAAGTTATTCCTGAACCCTTGGGTGGAATCCATAGAGATCCAGAAAAAGCCTCTAAATTTCTTAAGAAAGCACTTGTTAAGGAACTTAAAAACTTATCAGAACTGCCGATTGAGAAGCTTTTAGAAGATAGGCATGAAAAATTATTAGGCTTTGGAAGATTTAGCGAATAAAGACCCCTACTTAGTAGGCAAGAAAATTGTTATTGCCTTAAGCGGGGGAATTGATTCTATTGTTCTCTTTCATTACCTATGCTCAAACTACTCTGGAAATGTAAGAGCTATCCATATCAACCATCACCTTTCTAAATTCTGTGATGACTGGTCCAAATTCTGTTTTGAGCTCTGTAAGAAAAATAATATTAACTTCAAGAGTATCGATATTAATATTGAAAAATCATCAAATATCGAGGAAAATGCAAGGATAAGTCGCTATGATTCACTAAAATCTAATTTATTAAAGAATGAAGTTCTTTGTACTGCACATCATCAAGATGATCAGGCTGAAACATTACTGCTACAGTTATTTAGAGGCAGTGGGGTTGCAGGACTTGCCTCAATGCCAAAATTAAAAAGCTTTGGTCAGGCGTATTTATATCGCCCTCTGTTAAATATCAGCAAACAACAAATTTCTGAATACGCGGTATCTCATCATTTGCAATGGGTTGAAGATGACAGTAATGACAACACTCAATTCAAAAGAAACTTATTAAGAGTTAAGCTGATTCCTAAATTGAAAATAAGCTTTGAGAGTATGATCAAAAATATTTCGAGAAGTGCTGCTCATCAGGCAGAAGCTTTAACCCTTTTGCATGATTTAGCAGAGATTGATATCACAAAATTTAATCTCATAGTGGATAATAAAATTCAAATCAATCATTTGATTAAACTTTCATCTGAGAGAATTTCAAATGTCCTTAGATTTTATATCAATCAAAGAGGTTTTTTGATGCCCTCTAATAAAGTACTTGATGAGTTACTCTCAGTGATGAGTGCTAAAAGTGATGCGCAAGTCCTTTTAAAATGGCACTGTTATGAAGTAAAGCGCTATAACGATGAATTGTATTTTTTTGATACTGAGCATGAAGGGATCAAATTAGAATGCCCATATTATAAAAAACTTCAGCACTTATCAAATCTTGAGGTTCGTTATAGAAAAGATGGGCAGCGGGTAAAACTCAAAGGCAAAGATCACTCAAGCCTCCTTAAAAAAGTTCTTCAGGAGTCAAAAATTCCACCTTGGGAAAGAGATAAATTACGAATGTATTATGTCGATGGTCATCTCAAAGCCATGGAATCTATAGGCGAAATGTCTGAAGTTTTGACTAATAATTAGCTTTTAAAATCTTCACTTAATGCTTCTTGGGATTGTGAGTCTAATGAAGTTTCATAATCGTAGTTAGGATGAGTGGAGCCAACCTTTACATCAGAACCAGAAACAAAATCAGCAATCATATTTTTATCAAATTCAAATCTCATAAAGTGTACTGCTGAGGTTTTTACATCGGTTTCTCTTTCTAGATCTTCATTGCAAATTGGAAAGACTTTGTCATGACCCTCTACCTGAAAATAAATGCTTTTTTCAACTCCGATGAGTCTTGATAAAGCTTCAACTCTCTCAGCAACATCCGGGTATTCAATCATCATTGTGGCCTTTAGATTAGAGCCACTAGGTACGAGCGCATTGTATACGTCGAGCTCGTCTTGAATCTCGCTTGATTCAAAAATTTTCTCGATTCGAAGCATCTCTTGAATTTGATATTGAACGGTTTTTTTGTTTTCAAATATCATTCTGATGTGACTTCCCAGGTGAACTTCTCTAAGCTTTTTAACTTGAATTGTTTCCTGACGGATAGATGAGCGCTTTTCTGCATACTCTTCAAGAGTTAATAGGTCTTGTCTTTCTAGCATTATTATTTCCTCAGATTTTATTTATAAACCATAAGCCAACTTCACCAAGCTAATTGGATGAATTGACTCTATATCTTGTGAAGCAATATGAGCAACATGGTTACCTGCCATGACGCAGTCACTGACAACAAGTTCGGTAGTGTCAGTAATTTTTTTTGCCACTGGCATTCCAATTTTTACCGAGTAAGTATG